>JBIPMC010000205.1:0-4198 GCA_044369345.1 Terrimicrobiaceae bacterium | reverse complement strand
GCCGGCAAGGACGACATCCCGAACTACATGAAAAACATCGCCATCCCGCAGATCAAGGAACTCGCCAACAACTACGGCGACGCCCCTGCGATCCTCTGGTGGGATGTGCCTGTGGCGATGAATTACGACTACGCCAAGCAAATCCTCGATGTCCTGAGCGTCCGCCCCGGCCTCATCCAAAACAACCGCCTCTTCAAAATGCACGGCCACATGGGAGTGATCGACATGGCCGCACTCGAGGAAATCAAAGGCAACCCCCTCTACGGCGACACCGAGACCCCTGAGCAATACATCCCGCCCACCGGCCTCGGCGACCGAGACTTCGAGGTCTGCATGACCATGAATGACACTTGGGGCTACAAGAGCTTCGACCACAATTGGAAATCCTCAAAAACCCTCATCCGCCAGCTCATCGACATCGCCAGCAAAGGCGGCAACTACCTCCTGAATGTCGGCCCCACCGGCGAGGGCCTCTTCCCCGAACCGATCGTTGAGCGCCTCGATGCCATCGGCAAGTGGATGGCCGTAAACAGCGAATCGATCTACGGCACCACAGCCAGCCCGTTTCCCAAGCTCTCGTGGGGCCGCTGCACCCAGAAGCAGGGCAAAGACGGCACCACGCTCTACCTCCAAGTCTTCGATTGGCCGAAAGACGGCGAACTCCTTGTTCCCGGCCTCGAAAGCGAGGTTAAATCCGCCACCCTCTTGGCCAACGGCGAGAAATTGGAATTCGAAAAAACTCCCGCAGGCGTGCTCATCGAGGTTCCTGACAAAGCCCTCGACCCGAACGCCACGGTGATCAAACTCGAAATCACCGGCGCTCCAAAGGTTTCCAAGGTTTTCATCAAGCCCAGCGAGAACGGCTCCATCGAGTTGCCAGCCGCTCTGTCCGATTTCCCGACCCCTGCCAAAGGCGGCACCCCGATCTTCCAGGAAGGCGAGACCGGAAACGAAATCGGCGGTTGGAACAACGCCGAGGCGACCGTGAGTTGGGAATTCACCGGCGCCAAGCCCGGCGAATACGAGGTTTTGGCAGAAGTCTCCGGAATCAAGGATGCCAAGATGATGGTCGAATTTGGCGACCAAAAACTCGCCGCCCCACTCGCGAACACCAAAAACTACGCCATCTACAAAACCTACAACCTCGGAAAAATCCGGATCGCCAACGATGGACAGCAAACAATTGTTGTTAAACCTGATCCGACTGATTGGACGGCCTTCAACCTGCGCAAGGTGACCATCCAACCAGTCGCCGGCCAGTAAGTTTGCAGAAAGCGCCCTTTGGAGAGGGCCAGAAATAGTCTCCACGAATTCAGGCCGTAGGACGCAGCGTGCATCCTACGGCCTTTTCGTTTCCGCGATTTGGGATAAGATGCCCTACCTCTGAAAATAATCTCTCAGCGTTCGTTTTTCCGGTAGTCGCGGGGCGTCATTTTGAAGCGTCGCCCGAAGACCGTGGCGAAGTATTGGCTGGAATTGAAACCGCTCTCCAAGGCGATCTCGGTGATCGGGCGGTGTGGTTTTTCGCGAAGCTCGTTCGCGGCGTGTTGGAGTCGACATTGGATGAGGTAGTCGATGCCTCCGGCGTTCACAAGGGATCGGCAGTGGTGGCTGAATGCCGTCACTCCCATGCCGCAATGGGACGCCATCTGTGGGAGAGTCCAAGGCTCGCGCGCGCTGGCGGGGTTGGCGGCCAGGTCCCGCAAGAAGAGGTCCACCGTATGCTGCGAGGCCAAGTGCGGGTTTTGAAAAGATTGTTGTTCGCCGAAGGCGATCAGAACCTCCACAAAAAGGCGGTTCAGTAACGCGATGAGGCGCGACTCGAGTCGGGGCGAGGGCCATAGGTCAATGCATTCGCCGAGTCCACGAAAGACTTCGGCGATTTCGGGGGACGCGTCCCACACGGCATTTTGGTTCTGGCGGAGTTTGTTTTCCAATTCCTCCCGGTCGCCATCTGTCATCGAGAGCCATCGAGGCCAGCGCCACTTCTGGTTCGGCCGCCGCACCCCGACATCCAGGATGAGCCAGTGAAGCTTGCCGGGCCCGATATTCGGCGCGCCGAGTTTGTGCAACTGCCAGGGGCGCGTTGTTGTGAAATTTCCAGGGCGAAGTTCATGATTCTTCGACTCGACGGAAAAATTCATCGATCCCGTTTCGAGAAATGTGATTTCCAGCCCTTCGTTGCGGTGGGGATCCATTCCCCAGTCCTGAGTCCCGACGCCGCTGAAATATCCTATGCTGGTAATCCCCTGCAGTTGTTTCGCAGCAAGTTTGACGCCTGGATAATGCCCTTTAGTGAGTGCGCAAAGCCGGATCTTCCCTTCGCGCATCGCGGCGAATTGGGGAGCGCAGGTATCCACTGAAAAGCGCGAGCCAGACTCGTTGTAAATCGCTTCGTAGGGGCGCGGCATATTTTTGTTCAATATCATTCACTGAAGGATACCGCAAGAAGCGGGTCACCTGTTTAGATAAAGACCTCACAGCAACCTCAACCCCACCAAATCCACCCATGACCACCATCGACTGGACCATTATCGTCATCTACCTCATCGCTGTTGTCGGCCTCGGCTGCTGGGCCGGTTGGAATGCCCGGAGGCAGGGCGCGCAACATGGCGAGTCGGTCGCGGGCGATTACTTCATGGCCGCGCACACCCTGCGTTGGCCTGTAATCGGCCTCGCGCTCTTCGCGACCAACATTTCCTGCGTTCACCTCATCAGCCTCGCGCAATCGGGTTACGACTCGGGCCTGCTGAACGGGAACTTCGAATGGATGGCCGCGTTCACACTCATCCTGCTCGGGTTTTTCTTTGCTCCATTTTACCTGAAATCGAAAGTCGCCACGCTGCCGGATTTTCTGGAGCGCCGGTATTGCCGCGAGTGCCGAGATTGGTTGGCGGTCATTTCGATCTTGGCGGCGATTATTTTCCACATCGCGTTCCCGCTGGCGGCTGGCTGGCTGATCCTCCACGACATTTTCGGCATCGGAAAATGGGAATGCATTTTTCTGATGTGCCTCCTCACCGGCATCTACACGGTGACGGGCGGTCTCGCGGCCGTGGCGATCACGGAAACCATCCAGACCATTGTTCTGCTCGTGGGAGCTTTCATTCTGACGGCGTTTGCCTGGATGAAAACCGGCGGGTGGGCCGGCATGGTGGCCGCGCTGGAACCCGCAGCCGGTTTGGCTCCCGGATGCACAGACTCGCAAATGATGAGCATGCTCCGACCGCACGGCGACGCCAGCGGGATGCCTTGGTATGCGATCTTCCTCGGCTACCCGGTGCTTGGCATCTGGTATTGGTGCGCGGACCAAACCATCGTTCAGCGCGTGCTTGGCGCGGAGAGTGAAAACGACGCCCGCGTGGGGGCGATTTTCTGCGGGCTTTTGAAAATCCTTCCCGTGTTCATTTTCATCGTTCCCGGCATCATGCTTTACACGGGCATCAAGCAGGGGCACATCGATGGCGTTTATCAGGCCCGCGTCACCCACGCGGTCACCGACGGAAATGGCGGCACGCTCCGCACGGTGGCGATCACCGGAGACAATCTCCAAGCCAACTCGATTCCTCCAGTCACTCTGAAAACCGACGAGTCGCTCGACCTCACGAAAATCGCACTTCCCGCCGGCAACGCCGAACTCGTGCTCGGGCCGGGAGTAACGGTCCAAAAAGACGCCTCGGGTGCGATTCTAAAGCCGGAGGGGGTAACGGTGCTGCAATCGAAGGAGGTCTACGCCGTGATGATCCGAAAACTCCTTCCTGTGGGTGTGCTGGGCATCATCGCCGCCGCGCTCATGGCCGCGCTCATGGGCAACCTCTCCAGCGCCTCGAATTCCATCGCCACCATGGTGAGTTACGATGTGGTCAAACGCTTCCGCCCGCAGACCTCGGACAAACAACTCGTCGTCGTGGGTCGCATTGCCACAGTCAGCTCGATCGGGCTCGGCATCGCCCTCGTGCCGCTCCTCGACCGCTATGAGAGTATTTTTAACGGCCTGAACGACATCATCGCCCACATGGCCCCGCCAATCACCTGTGTTTTCCTTCTCGGCATCTTCCTGCCCGCCGCCTCCGCTGCCAGCGCGAAATGGACGATGTGGCTGGGCTCGGTGATTGGAGCTGTCCTGTTCACCCTCAAAACCCTGAACACTTGGCAACCGGACACCTTCGCTTGGGTGCCTTTCTTTGTAACTAAAACG
>JBIPMC010000204.1:0-4199 GCA_044369345.1 Terrimicrobiaceae bacterium | reverse complement strand
GCCTTGGAAGCCGTGGAGGAGTTCGTCGAGCGTGTAGTGGACCGAGTGTTTGGCGGCTAGGCCGAGGCCGTAGGTATTGAGCGTGCCGTCTTTTTTGCGCGGGAGGTGATCGGTCTCGTGAGGCTGTAGCCGGCTCAGGTCTCGGGCGAAAAATTGAGCCTCGGCTGGAGGGTGGAGTTTGTGGCGCACGAGAAGGCTTTTAGCCAACAGCAGATTTCGCGTCGTGGGGACGATCGAGGCGAGCAGAATGCCGACGCCTTTTTCGCCTTGATGAAAAAGATGCTCGAGTGTTTCCAAAGCCAGCGGGAGGTTTCGGGCGGAGATGGCATTGCCGAGATCGAAGATGCCGCTCTCTCGCGTGGCGGGAACCAACTCGCGGATGTCCTCGGCTGTGATTTCGTGACCTGTGCCAAGGGAGACCTCCAGCTTGTCGAGTTCGGAGTGGAGTTGGACGGTCTCCAGACCGATCCGGGCGGCGAGCATTTCCACGGCGTCGTGTGAGATTTTGATCCCTCGCGAGCGGAGTTGCTGCGCCGTCCAGTCGATCACGTCCTCCTCGCCGGCGCCGAAGCCGAGCGAGGGTTTATCGCACAGCAAGGTGTTGCCGACCTTCGTGAGGCGTTTGTAGGCGCTGCGGCGTTTGTCGGCTGCCGGGGCGCTCATCAAAAAAGTCACGCCGTCGGGCAATCCGCTCTCCACGAGGTCGCAGAGGTGTTCGAGCTCTTCAATGACGGCTTCGGAGCGCCCCGCAACGGTGTCGGCGAGAAATGCGGCGCTTTTCAACCACACAAGCTTTGTCCCGCCCAGGAAGGGGAGAGTGGAGAGGGCCTGTGTTGTTTCGCGGATGCGGGAGATCGAGGGATCGACCGTTTCCACCGCGCCATCGATCGTTTCCAAACCGAAAGCATCGGCTCCCGGCGCGAGCTTTGCAGCGAGTTCAGAGGCTGTTTTTTTGACGGCCGCCTCGTCCGATCCGCTAACGAAATGGATGGGTGATGTGGGTTTTTTGGCGGGCACGGCGGTTGGAATTCGGAGCGAACCATGCCCCGCCCGCCGGGCGATTGCAAAATTTCTTCGTGGCGCGGGCACGGGATTTTGTAGTCTTGCCTGCTCATGTCACAACGCAACCACACCAAGCTTTTCATTCCCGGCCCGATCGAGGTCTCCGAAAAAACCTACCGTGCGATGTGCCGTCCGATGATCGGCCACCGCAGCGGCGACTTTAAAAAACTCTACGGCGGCATTCAGCCCCGACTGCAAACCCTCTTCGGCACCAGCCGTCCGGTCTTTCTTTCCACTTCCTCCGCCTGGGGCGTGATGGAGGGCGCGATCCGCAATCTGGTTTCCAAAAAAGTCCTGAACTGCATGTGCGGCGCGTTTTCCGACAAGTGGCTCGATGTCTCCAAACGCTGTGGCAAGCAGGCTGAGGCTCTCCAAGTCGAGTGGGGCCAACCGATCCGCCCCGAGCAGGTGCGCGAAAAGCTCGCCCAAGGCGGCTTCGATGCCGTCACGCTCATCCACAACGAAACTTCCACTGGCGTGCTGAACCCACTTAAAGAAATCGCCGCCGTTGTGCGTGAATTCCCCGAGGTGATGCTGATCGTGGATACCGTCTCTTCCTTTTCCACCCTGCCGATCTCGATGGATGAACTCGGCATCGATGTCCTCCTTACAGGCAGCCAAAAGGCCCTCGCGCTTCCGCCCGGGCTTGCGCTGTTTGCCGTCTCCGAGCGCGCCATGGAACGCTCCAAGGCAATGGGCGACCGCGGTTATTATTTCGACTTCGTGGAATTCGCCAAAAACCAAGAGCAGGACATGACGCCCAGCACCCCGTGCATCTCGTTGATCTACGCGCTCGAGTCGAAACTCGACGACATCTTCTCCGAGGGAGTCGATGCCCGACACGCCCGACACGCCGCGCTGAACGCCATGGTCCACGATTGGGTCAAGTCGCGCGGCTTCGAGTTTTTTGCTCCAGAAGGCTATCGATCCGTTTCGCTCACCTGCGTCGCCAACAACCGCAACATCGACATCGCGGAATGGGTGAAGCGCCTCCGCGAAAAACACCGCATCGCCATCGACGGCGGTTACGGCAAGCTCAAGGGAAAAACCTTTCGTCTCTCAAACATGGGCGACGAGACGAAGGAGACGATCACCGAGCTCGTTGCCGCACTCGACGACACGCTGCCGTAAGGCGGCGTGTCTGCTATCCGAAGCGCTTGAGTTTTAGCCGGCGCAGTGGCCGCCGCCACTGCCGCAACCGCAGCCGCCACCGGTGGGCTCGGGCTGGATTTCGAATTCGGGTTCGATCTGGATCGTTTCGAGTGAGATTTTTTGGAGGGAAAGTTGTTCGCGGGCTTGTTGGAGCAGGCCTAGTGCCAGAGGGTCGGGCAGATGGCGGGTGCGGAGCTGGATTTCGACAGGCTTGCCGGCGAATTGCGGGAAAGCCTCGGTCATTTCCCCGTCGAGGATGAAGGAGGCGTAGGCGTTGAGTTTTTCCTGAAGTTGGTGGAGTTGGCGCTCGTCGCCGTTCCAAGGCCGGCTTTCATACATCGCGAGTACGAGGAGATCGCGGCGTTTGTCGTGGGCGAAGGCGTCGAGCACGCCGGGATGAGTAAGGCCCATCGGGCGGGCGGAAGTGTCGGGTGGGTTCACTTTTAGGCGGCCTTTCTGAACCACTGGTAGAGCATGAAGTAAACCAGCACGCCAGTGACGGAGACATAGAACCAGAGCGGGAAAGTCCAGCGGGCCCAGGCACGGTGGCGCTCAAAGCGGCCTTTGAGGGCGTGGGTCATTGTGATGAGAATCAGGGGCACGATGAGGATGGCGAGGACGATGTGGGAGAAAAGCATCCCGTAGTAAAAGGTGCGCCAGAAGCCTTCGCCGCCGAAGGGGGTGTGGACGCCTTGCACGAGAAATTTGTGAAGGACATAGGTGGCGAGGAAAATGCAGGAGACAAAAAAAGCGCCGAGCATGCAGTAGCGGTGTGCGGTTTTGCGTTCGGTTTTGATGCAAATAAAACCGGCGAGGAGTAGGAGGGTCGCGATGCTGTTGAGTCCGGCATTGAGCGCCGGCAGATCAGAGACGCTCATTGCGGCGATTTTGCGCGGTCGAGTTTCCGGCAGGTGTCCACGATGTAATAAACCAACCCGGTGACGATCAGAAAAACGACGCCGAGCATTCCGACGACACCCCACGAGAGGGCGATGCCGGCGGTGATGGTTTGTGGTTCATCGGGGCCGGAGGTTCCAGGCGCGCGGCAACCGACGCACGCGAATGCCTCGGGCAGTCGGACGAGGAAAAGAACAGCGAGGAGTACCGTAAAGGGTTTCATTTTTGCGATGCGGAATTTTCCCGCAAAAGCTCCCCGATGTCCACCATGAGCTTTTGGACGACCTCGGGGTCTTCACCATCGCGGAAGCCCCGAATGCAGCCTTCGCGGTCCACAATCACGAAGCGTTGCGAGTGGGCAGGGGTGCCGTCGGGCTCTTTGGCGAGGGGTTGGAGGAGTCCTTTCACGACGATGTTGTTGATGGCCTCCGTTGAGCCGGTGAGGAATTTCCAATCGGCCGGGTTGGCGGCGAGGTTTTGGCCCAAGGTGCCGAGGACTTGGGGCGTGTCGTGCTGGGGATCGACGGTGAAGCTCACAAGCTTCACGCCGTCGTGGATTTTTTTGAGTTTGCCGTTGAGCTCCGCCATGCGGGTGATGATGAGCGGGCAGGGGCCTTTGCAACGGGTGAAGATGAAATTGGCCACCCAGATTTTGCCTTTGAGCTCCGTTGAGCCGAAAGGGGCACCGGTTTGGTCGTTGAGCGTGAACTCAGGAACCGGTGCGAGTTTTTCCAATGGAGCCGATGGCTCGGCCGGTCGGGTGTTTTTCAGGCTCACATATGCAAGCCCTATGAGGGCAGCAGCCGCAGCGAAAGCGATGACCCAAAAAACTGGTTTGATCCCGGAGCGAGCCGGGAGGTCAGACATAGTAGAGGAGTGTAAGAACGAAGAGCCACACGACATCGACGAAGTGCCAGTAAAGGGCCACATTCGCGAGAGCCGGGTGGTATTCAGGAGTGAAGCACTTCGTGAAAAGCTGGCGCAGGAAGCACCAGAGGATGAGCAGAACACCGATGGCCACATGCATTCCGTGGAAACCAGTGATTAAAAAGAAGCTCGAGCCATAAACGCCGCCGGTGTTGAACCAA
>JBIPMC010000444.1:0-4201 GCA_044369345.1 Terrimicrobiaceae bacterium | reverse complement strand
ATGGTCTAGGTTCGTCACTTTCATCTCTGCGTTTATAGTATTAATGTTTCTGTCCTCGTTGTTGGCTTTCACTTTACCTTTCGCTTATTATTTTACCCTTCCATTACGAGCGGAATGTGGGTTACAACGATCTATCGTAAACGATGGAAAGTCGAAGAATATCACAAGTCTTTGAAGCAAAACGTTAGTCTATGCAAATCGTATCTGCTCTTTTTGGATAAATAATTCATTGCCGCCTGAGCTAGAGGTTATGCTCATTGTGGCGCGATAGTTTTGCCATAGTAGATTAAATTCGGTTGGGTTGGATTCGTAGGGGCGATCGCCTTTCGAGTTTTGTGGTGTGTGTGGTATCGCTTGATTACGAACATATTCAAACCCACGCCAAGGACGCATTGCGGTATCTAAGTTTGATTCAATGATCGTTTTGTAGGTTTCTAAGGCTTCGATAATGTTGCTTTTGCCAGAGCCATTATTGCCAATAAAAACGGTTAACGGAGTCAGTCGAATCGCTTTGCTATTTCGGATAGCTTTAAAGTTTTTGATTTGAATAGATTTCAGCATAGTTATTTAATCAGTCCTGTGCGGACATCGCGATCGCCACTAATAGCATTGAGTTTAAGGCGATCACTAATTATGGGAAAGGTAGAGCTAATTATTGTTTTACTAAAACTTTAGGGTTGAGTGAGGGAGTCACTGATTGGGTAATCATGTATTCGATCGCTTGGGGATTGTCGATGCGTTTAGATGCTTGCAAGATTTCGATACCAACAACATGACCGTTTATATCAAGGTCTAGGATAATGCCTTCTGTTTCTTCTTCGCTTTCTTCAATGTCTACATCTTTGAGGGTAATCCGAATTACGTCTACTTCAGGATCATATTTGATTTTCATGGTCTACTCCAATATCTTTGAATTTGGCTAGTACGATAAACTGTGACGGCAACGGCAGGATCAACGGTGATATTTACAAAAACTCGTAGTAAGTAAAGTTTACCTGTACCAAAATCGAGTTGAGATTGATAAATTGTGATTTCTTCATCTTGTTGGATTGTTTGTTGTGGATTTTTTAGGACAGTCTCTACAAACGAAATAGGAATTTTACGTTTCTGTACCTCTTCTAAAGCATGATTTGAAAGTCTAAAATTCATTTTTCTTCTGTTTTTTACCTTTTTACTTTTACCTTTTTACTTGATCAGTCCTGTACAAACGTCGTGATCGCCATTAAGCGCATTGAGTTTAAGGCGATCGCTAACTATGAGCTTCCACTATTCCTCTTCTTCACTATTTTTGCCCATGCGATATTTGATGTCGTAGTTGATGATGAAGTCTAGTTCTTCTTCTGTGAATCCGTAATGTTGGGCTAATACGCGATCAATTTCATCAATGATATGTTTACTTTGTCTAGGTTGAAATGATTGAATAGTTAAAATGCCTGATTTCCCATAGTTATTAGTTAAGTTTTTTGAGTTTTTCTGGAAATCTATCATTAGCTCTGATTTAAGCTGAGAAAGCCTACTAGATACACTATTCTGAACTAAATCAATCGAAAATCTAAATTCTTCAATCTCTCTTTTATTAACATTTCTAACATCAGAGTAAGCATTAAAAAACCAAAAAAATAAATTTGAATTTAAGATAGCAATTGCTACATCTCTTTCTTCTCTAGAGGAAAAACTGATCTCCTTTAATTCTGTTGGTTCTAATATTTTATTATTTATATCGGTAATTGTTGGGATAAAGTCATAAAATTGCACAAAGTAACGTAGTTTTCTCGTGTAGTAAAGAATATTCTGACAATCTTTGACGAAAAAATTGCTCAATTTATTGTTTTTTGCCAAACGAGCCAGTATACCCTTCTCGATATTAGAGGATATTTTTGGAATAGAACTACTAACTAACTTACAATTTTCATCTAAACCAACAAAATATAGTTGAGAAAATAACGTTTCTCTCTCTTCACTGAGCCATCTTTTATAGCTGCCTAAAAATAAATTCATTTCATTAGAATTTTTGTGAGTTATCCAGATGGTTAATCTTTTTTCAACTCCAGTAAAAAGTTTGGACGGACGCTCTGCAAAGTTTAACGCCCAAGAAACGTAATTATTTTTTAAAAGGCAATCTCTTAGAGATTCAAATCCATCCGTACTAACAATGGAAATAGGTATTATCATTCCAATCTTTCCACTGTTATTTAGAAGATTTGTAGAACGTTCCATTGTAAAAGCATAAAGATCGCTACATTTTACAGTTTCAAATCCCTGAATTGTATAGTTTTCACGAACATTCTTATATTCAACATAAGGTGGATTGCCAATAATGACATCAAAACCACCAGCATTAATAATCCCGTAAAACTCCACAAACCAATGAAACGGTTGATGACTTAACTTCCATTTACCATAAGCCGCCGATCTTTTCGATAAACCTTGCTCATACTCCTCCGCCAAAAAACGATCCAACTCCTCACGCAACACCGCCAAATGCTCCTTAACACTTGCTTTTGACCATGCAAGATCCTCACCATTCACCTCACCCTGAGTCTGCAAAGACCGAAACCGCTTAAACTCCTGATCCGCCGCCACAGCGCCTTTGATAATTCGATCCAACACACCATCATCAAAAATCAACCTCTTCTGTCCCGAAGCTTCTTTGGCAATGGATTCACAAACCTGAGTGAGCGACACAAAACCCACCAACGTATTTCCAGCTCGAATATTAAAATCAATATCTGGCAAAGGTTCTAAGCCAAAATTAGACTTCTTCGGATCAGCCTCAACCTGAGAAACCAACTTCAAAAACAAGCGTAACTTACAAATCTCAGTCGCTTCCTCCATGATGTCCACACCATAGAGATTATTAATCGTAATCGACTTGAGAATGAAATAACGGCGATTCGGATGATCGGCAATCTTAGCTAAAATCTGCTCAAACTTATCATTGGCAACACCTTCAGAGATAAACCACTGCATCCGATTTAGACAAGCATCATACAGAGGTTCCAAAATATTCAAAGCCGCAAATAGAAACGCCCCCGATCCACAGGTCGGATCTAAAACTGAAACTTGCGAAATCGTCTGATAGAAAGCCAATAACAACTCAGGATTAGCACAACTGGCGATCACATCTTCCGCAAATTTCCGAATATTCAAATTGAAAGTAATCAGATCATTGATCTGTGTTACTTCACCATCGTGGAGCTTTTGACGCACTTCCAAACAGCGATCTCGCCGCGCAATATGTTCGCGCCATGTCTCAGTCGGTAACGCATATTCACCACCAACCGCCCGATTCCAACCATCGCGTTTTGATACATTCCCAATCCCTGCGGCAATATCTTCAGGCAAATCAACATCCACACCCTTCAACACCGCCTCATAAATGTAGCGATCGGGCTTATCTTTCAACAATTGCCAAATATCCCCAAAACCCTCAACCTTCTCAACCGCATTAAAAACAAAGGGAATAATACAATTTTTGCTGATATATTCCGTAATATCTTCCTTAGTATAATAAGCTCCCATTTGCTTCTGATTAATATACTTTTCAAAGATATAACCCAACACATCAGGATTAATCTCTTTTTCAATACGCAACGGACGATCGTCCAAATGCCAATCATAACCATCAAAAAATTTAAAAATCTTCTCAAAGGCTTGATCATTAATTTGAATATCAGGATTAGCTTGCTCCAAGGGATGCACCTCAAACAAACCACCATTGAGATAGGGAACCTTGCCTAATAATTTTTCCAATTCAGGCGATCGCCCCTGCTTACCCAAACCCTCATGAAATAATCGCAATAAGAAATAACGATAAAATGAATGAAATTGATCCTCACCCCGTTTTTGTTTGCACAAAGCTAAGCGATCGCGCAAATAATTTACATTTCCATCAAGAAATCCCTCTTTCTGCATGAAATAAACAAACATCAACCGATTCAACATCAAAGACGCATACCAAGCGCGATCGAATTCTGACGCAAAACCCAATACCTCTTTTAAAAATAGATCATGCTCTTTCTTGAAAAATTCATAAAATTTCTTGGTGACGCGATCAATATCAAAACTAGCCTTGAGTCGATCCGTAGCATCTCCAATAACAATCCCCTTGTCCCAATCTTTAAGCTCAACAACCAACGCCCTTAACTTACCAAGCAGCAAATCCCCAGACTGTCCCTTGTTATAAGCATGAGGACGCGGA
>JBIPMC010000203.1:0-4206 GCA_044369345.1 Terrimicrobiaceae bacterium | reverse complement strand
TACAATCGCGACATCAGCAGCTCCCGCTGAAAGATGAGATCCTTGGGCAGTTCGCTGTAGAGTTTGATGAAAAGCTCGTCCTGCAAAAGCAGCTCGCGGTGCCACTCGGAGGTGTCGATTTTCTGGGCCTCGGCGAAAACCTCGGGCGTGATCGTTTTTTCGAGTCCCTCCATGTCGATGTCCTCGTAGTCGGGAAGCCAGCCGATGGTGGTTTCGAGCGCGTGTGCACCGAAGCGGCAGCGCTCAACCATCCATTTCAGGATGCGCGTGTTCTCGCCGTAGCCGGGCCAGAGGAATTTCCCCACGGCATTTTTCCGGAACCAATTCACATGAAAAATGCGTGGCACATATTTGATGAATTTCCGCATCTGGAGCCAGTGGGTAAGGTAGTCGCCCATGTTGTAGCCGCAGAAGGGCAGCATCGCCATCGGATCCCGGCGCACCTGGCCGAGCGTGCCGGCGGCGGCGGCGGTCATTTCCGAACCCATCGTGGCGCCAAGGTAGACACCGTGAGACCAGTTGAAGGATTGCACAATCAGCGGCATGGTGGTCGACCGGCGACCGCCGAAAATGATGGCGCTGATCGGCACGCCGGAGGGATTTTCCCACTCGGGGTCGATGACCGGGCAATTCCTCGCTGGCGCGGTGAAACGGCTGTTTGGGTGGCTGCTGAGGACGGCCTTGCCGTCTTTGTCGGTTTGGCCGGGCGACCAGTCCCGGCCTTTCCAATCAATAAGGTGCGCAGGCGGTTCCGTGCTCATCCCCTCCCACCACACATCTCCATCATCAGTGAGTGCGACATTGGTGAAAATCGTATCGCGCTTGATGGAATCCATCGCAATCGGGTTGCTCGAATACGAGGTGCCGGGCGCGACGCCGAAGAAGCCCGCCTCGGGATTGATCGCGCGTAGAAAACCGTCCGGGCCTGGCTTGATCCACGCGATGTCGTCACCCACGCAGGTGATTTCCCAGCCTTGTTTTTTGATTGAGTCAGGCGGAACCATCATGGCGAAGTTCGTCTTGCCGCAGGCGCTCGGGAAGGCGGCGGTGACATAGGTTTTTTTGCCGTCCGGCGACTTTACGCCCAGCACCAGCATATGCTCGGCCATCCAACCCTCGTCGCGCGCCATGGCGGAGGCAATGCGCAGCGCAAAGCATTTTTTTCCGAGCAGGGCGTTGCCGCCGTAACCCGAGCCGAAGCTCATGATCAGGCGCTCCTCGGGGAAATGCGTAATGTAGGTCTCGGGCGGATTGCAAGGCCATGCGACATCCATCTGGCCGGGCTCAAGGGGGCAACCCACGGAATGCAGGCATTTCACGAAGACGCCGGATTTTTCGATCTGGGCGTAAACCTCGGGGCTCACGCGCGTCATGATTTTCATGTTCGCGACGACATACGGGCTGTCGGAAAGCTCGATACCATATTGAGCGATCGGCGAGCCGACCGGTCCCATGCTGAACGGAATCACGAAAAGCGTGCGCCCGCGCATGCAGCCATCGAACAGACCTCGCAGCTTGGCTTTCATCTTATCGGGCGCCTCCCAGTTGTTCGTCGGGCCCGCATCTTTTTTCGATTGCGAGCAAATGAAAGTCCGCTCCTCAACACGCGCCACATCTCGCGGATCGCTGCGGACGAGCAGGGAGTTCGGGCGTTTATCGGGATTCAGCCACTGAGCCGCTCCGGAGGCGACCAGTGCCTCGCGCATGGCCTTGTCTTGTTGCTCGGAGCCGTCGCACCAGAAGATTTCCCTCGGGCGCGTGAGCGCGGCGAATTCCTCGACCCAAGCGAGGATAGTGGCGTTGTTCGGCTTTGGCGTTCCTTTGTGAGGGATGACATCGGGTTGATTTTTCATGACAGGTTGATTTTTCACCTAATGCAAAACGCTCACAAGAAAAACGGGGTGATCAATGGGGCTCGGCACCGAATGGGGATTGCGAAGCCTCTCCCGAATTGCTTGGATTCAGGGTTTGAGCATGAACACGCCATTCAACACCCTGCGATCCTTCGACCTCGGAAACGGAAAAACCGGCCAACTCCACTCCCTACCCGCCCTAGAGGAGGCAGGCATCGGAAAAACTTCCAAACTCCCTGTCAGCATCCGCATCGTGCTCGAATCCGTCCTCCGCAATTGCGACGGGAAAAAAGTCCAAGCGCGCGATGTCGAAACGCTCGCAAATTGGAATGCGAAGGCTCCCGCGCCTGAGGAAATTCCGTTCGTCGTTGCCCGCATAGTGCTTCAGGATTTCACTGGCGTGCCGCTTCTGGTGGACCTCGCCGCCATGCGCAGCGCGGTGAAGACGCTCGGCTCGAATCCTGCCATCATCGAGCCGCTCGTTCCCGTGGACCTCGTCGTCGACCACTCGGTGCAGGTGGATTTCTACGGCTCCGCGCAAGCGCTCCAGTTGAATCTCGACATGGAATTTAAGCGCAACCGCGAGCGCTACCAATTCCTCAAATGGGGCCAGCAGGCATTCAAAACCTTCGGCGTCGTCCCTCCCGGCATTGGCATCGTCCACCAGGTGAACCTCGAATATCTCGCCAAGGGCGTCCTCAACGCGGGCAATGTTTTTTATCCGGACACCCTCGTTGGCACCGATTCTCACACGACCATGATCAATGGTCTCGGCGTCGTTGGCTGGGGCGTGGGCGGCATCGAAGCCGAAGCGGGAATGCTCGGCCAGCCCGTCTATTTCCTGACGCCGGAAGTTGTGGGAGTGAACCTCACCGGCTGCTTGCGCGAAGGCGTCACCGCGACTGACCTTGCCCTTCATGTCACCCAGCTCCTCCGCGCTGCGAAAGTGGTTGGAAAATTTGTGGAATTCTACGGCGAAGGCGCTGTCACGCTCCCGCTCACTGACCGCGCGACCATCGCAAACATGGCTCCCGAATACGGCGCCACGATGGGCTTCTTCCCCGTCGATTCGGAATCCGTCAACTACCTC
Source organism: Terrimicrobiaceae bacterium (assembly GCA_044369345.1). Taxonomy (GTDB): domain Bacteria; phylum Verrucomicrobiota; class Verrucomicrobiia; order Chthoniobacterales; family Terrimicrobiaceae; genus UBA967. Next base: position 1,263 of record JBIPMC010000203.1, on the reverse strand, counting down.
GCCGCCACCGGCCGCACGCCAGAGCAATGCCGCGCGTTCGAGAATTATTTCAAGGCCCAAAACCTCTTTGGCATGCCGAAAAAAGGAGACATTGCCTACAGCGTGGATATCGACCTCGAACTCTCGACCGTCCAGCCCGGCGTGGCAGGTCCGAAGCGCCCGCAGGACCGCATCAATGTCCCCGATCTCAAAAACACCTTCACCAGCCTGCTCACGAAATCCGTCGCCGAAGGCGGCTACGGCAAGGCGGCGAACGACCTCTCCAAATCGGCCGCTGTCAAACGCAATGGCTCGCAAAGCGCCGACGAGGCCGAAATGGTTAATGACCGACCGACCCCTGATGCCATTACCGCCGCCCACGCCAAAGGCGACCTCCACCTCCGCAACGGCTCGGTTCTGATTGCCGCCATCACGAGCTGCACAAACACCAGCAACCCTAGCGTGATGATCGGCGCCGGCCTCCTCGCGAAAAAAGCCGCCAGCCGCGGCCTCCGCGTCGATCCAGCCGTGAAGACCTCACTCGCTCCCGGCTCCCGCGTGGTGAAGGATTACCTCGAGACCACCGGCCTCCAGCCCTACCTGGACCAGCTCGGCTTCCAGATCGTCGGCTACGGCTGCACGACCTGCATCGGCAACTCCGGCCCGCTCGCACCCGAGATCGAAAGCGCCATCGTCGAGAACGACCTCGTCACCGCCGCCGTCCTCTCAGGCAACCGCAACTTCGAGGCCCGCATTCACCAAAACATCCGCGCCAATTTCCTCATGTCGCCCCCGCTCGTCGTCGCCTACGCACTCGCCGGCCGCGTGGATATCGATCTCACCAAGGAACCCATCGCCAAAGACAGCGCCGGTGTTGATGTTTTCCTGAAAGACATCTGGCCCAGCCTCGAGGAAATCCGCAACGAAATGCAGGCCGCCCTCAAGCCAGAGGTTTTCCAAAAACTCTACACCGGCTTCGCAGACCAGAATCCCAAGTGGAATGAAGTGCCATCCAGCGTCGGCCAGATTTACGATTGGGACCGCAAGAGCACCTACATCCAGGAGCCGCCCTTCTTTGAGAACTTCGGCATGTCCGCCGGAACCATCTCCGACATCCAAGGCGCCCGCCCCATGGGCATCTTCGGCGACTCGGTCACGACCGACCACATCTCACCCGCCGGCGCCATCAAAGCCAGCTCGCCCGCCGGAAAATACCTCGTCGAAAACGGCATTGAAGCGGTGAATTTCAACAGCTACGGCAGCCGCCGTGGCAATGACCGCGTC
>JBIPMC010000414.1:0-4207 GCA_044369345.1 Terrimicrobiaceae bacterium | reverse complement strand
ATGTCTTCTTTCTGTACGCCCATATTCTTTCACTCGACCAATATATTTCTGGATACCTTTGCGTTTAATTTCTTGCCCTTGTATTGTGGCACTCGTATAAGCAATTGATATTAATAACATTATAGATATTAACCGATTATTTGTAACTTTTGTGTCTTCTAAATTATAACCTTTTGTTAGGTATAAGCACCTTTTTTAGCTTTTATTGTTCTCGTAATGTATACGCGAACAAAATATTTTTAACTTTACCCCCTATCTCCCCTTAACCGAACAGTATTGTCTAGTAATGGTAGTTGACGAATTATCTGATTTATTTCTTTTGCGTCGGTGGTTTTATACATTAAATCATGTGACCGTGAAAAATTAGAATTGAAATTAAAATTAATTCCTCCAATATATGCTATTTGATTTCCTAAAATAGTTATTTTAGCATGGAGATTATTAATTTGATGAATATCTAAATTTTGATTTGTCAATGACATACTAGAATCAATAAAAATCTTTGTGTCTAACTGACGTAGATAAGTTACTATTTCTGCGGTTGGGCGAAAACTGCGACTGTAAATTTTTACATCACCTTTAAATTTTTTGAGTTCTTCTAATAAATCTCTTTCATATTGTGATGATGTCAAAAAATCAGGATAATATATATATTGATTTTGATGATTATGCAAGAGAGAACGCAAACGAAAACCATCATTATTTATATCTGGTGTTACTTCATCTTGACTGCGTTTTTGCCAAAATTGCTGAAATAAATTAATTAGGTTTTGATGCTGAGAATTATTACTAAAAACTATCCCCGCTTCTTTATTAATATCTAAACTTCCCCGAGTCAGATTACAAGAACCTAAATAAGCATATTTTTCAGAAATATACGTTTTTAAATGAAAAGAACCGCTACGAATGGGAATATTTGCATTGAGTAACATTCTTAAACAAGTTTTTTTCCGTTCATCAGAAATTTTATATTGTTCGGGTAAATGAATATTATCTGATACTTGTTGATCAATACGATCTAAAACTTCGTTTCTCAAATCTGTTAATATCCAAACTCCTTGAGGTAGTTCTAATGATTTTTCACAAATTAGTTTTGTTAGTTCTTCATCTTCAATAATATAACTAGAAATTAGTAAAAATTGACGAGCATCATTAATAATTTTATGGAAAATATTCCGATTTTGACGATTACGAATGAAAAACCCACTTTGAGGAGTTAAATTAGAGTTGGATTGTAACTGTTTAGGTAACTTAATTTGTTGATATCTATATTTTGATTGATATTCGTCAACTAATGATTTAACTGATGTTGATAAATTTGATGTGTTAGTTTCCTGTAAGCGTAAAAATGTAATTGCTGTTCTTAATTCTAAGGGTAATTCTTGAATAGAAATAAAAGCCGTAATTTTTTGATGATTAATACAAATTTGTTGAGAATTACTAGATTGTAAAATAAATTCTATTTTGTTAATTGCTGGTAAATTCTGCCAATAATCACTAATATTATTCCATATTGTTTGGATAAATTCCTTATCTAAATCAGGATAAATAGGTTGTTTTATGGTAATGATATAATTTCCTGGTTGTTGAGAAATAGCGCCAGGGAAACTGGGAATTTGTGGATCATCTGCTGTTAGTTGAATATCACCTTTTTCAGAAATAAATTGATAAGCATATTTGTTAATAGTTTGGTTGTTTAATTGAGACTCAATAGGGTGTAATAATTTCAGGGAATGTATTTGATAAAGTTCATTATCGTTAGCAATATTTCTTGCTTGTTTGCACAAGTTAATTAATACTGATTCTGGGATAAAATCTAACCCAAAAGATTGACGTAATAGTTGGGGTGTGCGTCTGCGGTATTGTGTAGCTACTGCTTGTACTTCCCTCATTAAATCATTTACAGAGAAAGGTATGTTTTCTGTGCCACTCAATAGTAAACGCTCAAATTTTCCTGATATTTGAATTTGGATTTTCATGATTTATATTTGATATTTTATATTAAAACTAGACGTTCTTTATATAATCCTGGCTGATACAATAATGATTGAATTGGAGATTTAGAAATTTTCCATAAATCATAATCACCGAATAAAAATAAATAGTCTTTTCCTCTTGTGAGTGCTGTATTAATATCTTCTATTGTCATATTTTCAGGGGTTACTGCACAATCAACAATCATTATCTCTTTTTCGTTTCCATACCATTCTTCGACTGTACCAATAAATATTTGATTATCTTCTATGGTTAAGTTATTTTTCAGATAATCTCGATTTTCTATGGAAAAAGTAATTATACCAATTTTTTGGATAATTTCTGGATTTGAAGTTTGAATACTTTGAATAAAATTAATAATTTGTTGTCCTGCGTTCTCGTGAGGTACATCTTGCCAAACTAATCTTTGTGGAGTTTGAGGAAGAAGATCATTAATGTTCCAATATTGCGTTTGTACCCAATCTTTAGAAATACATGGATAAACAATTTCAGCTATTTCTAAATGGATTCTAAATTGTTCCTTTAGCTGATAAACATAAGTTGGTAGCAAATGCTGCTTTAACCACTGGAAACATTGAGGAAAGCGGGTAAAGAATGAGTTTATATTGCGATTTTTCCGATAATATGTAGGGATTTCTTCACCCAATAAAACTAATTTTTGGCATAATCCTGATAATATAATTAATTCTATCCAGTTGAGAGAATGTGCTTCATCTACAATAATTAAATCAAAATTGGATTCCCAAAAATAATGATTTTCGGGTTGCATAAATTCCGCAACAGTTGTCAAAATTGGGACTTGGGGATTTTCCATCATCTGGTTAGCAATTTCGGCTAATGCTTGTTCTGATAGATGATTATATATCTGACTTAATTTTAATTGCTGTTGTAGTAATGGTTCTAATTGTTTCAGACGATAAGCTAATAGTTGAAGACGTGATTGTGATAAGTGAGGAAATTCGGATTTTAATAGTTCTATTAATTGTTGATGTAAATTATTTTGAATAATTGGCAACCATTTTTCTAGTTTTGCAGATGTTCGCAGTTTTGCTAATTCTACATCTGGTAACAGATGTAATGGTAGATAATCCATCTGCGGTTGTGCGAAATTTTGAGAACACAATTGATTAATTATCCACTGCTGATAATTTTGTGTTTGAGATAATAAAAAGGGATAAGTTGTCAAGTGATGATAAGGTGTTAAGGATGCAGTGTGATTAGTTAAAATTAGGACTCGATGAGAATGGTTAATAGCTGCATGAGCAAGATTATTTGCAATACGAGTTTTTCCTGTTGCTGCTGTTCCAGAAATTAAAGCAATGGGACTATTTGAAAGTGCCATTTCTAATGCTATTTGTTGATTTCCACTGAGGGAAATATAGGGTATAATTGCAGGAAAGTTTAAATGCGATCGCTCATTAAAATAAACTGCACCATTACACACAGTTTCTATAATTAATTGCGTAGGTAATGATGGAGAATCTTGAATTTGTAATAACTTCTCAGATTGTGCTTGAGTTGTTTCTGAAAGTTCCCTAGATTGATAAATTAATTGTTGTAATTCTCTCCAAAACTCTTGTTGATTCATACTGTTAACTCCATAGATGCTTGAATTACTTTGGCAATAAAATTAACTATTTGATCAAATCCTTGTAATGTAATTGGGTTAGGTAATGGAACTAACCATAATTTTCTATCACAAAAATGCTCTATCTTCACTTTAGTTAACACTTGACTGGGAAGAAATTGTAAATAAAATAATAATCCTAGTTTGACATTTTTGGTATTTATTAATTCTTGTAAATACTGTTCCATTTGCATAAATATTTCATCACTAGGACGATACCAAAATACCCAAATAGGAAATACTAACTTTTTAGTTTCTAATTCTATCGAATCTAATTGGTGAATTTCTAAATCCAGTACCAAATCACTTTTGATATCATCAATTTGCTTTTTCAAACTAAATACATAAACTTGCTTGGCTAAAAAGACCTTAACTGTAATATTTTGTCCCCTCTCCAGATAACGTCCTTTATCGGGAATCAAATTACCAGCAATAGCTAAATTAGCATCTATATCTATTCTGACGGGATGACGAAAATGGTTAAGATGCAGACAAAATAAGCCTCATAGCTCTCTCACCCTGTTGATAATACTTCCACTTATTAGGAGATAATCTCAATAGTGACCTAACTAATTCCCTACAATT
>JBIPMC010000017.1:0-13675 GCA_044369345.1 Terrimicrobiaceae bacterium | reverse complement strand
TTGAATCTCACGGAGTTCGTTTTTGATGATGGTGAGGACTCGCTTTTCCTTCGCGAGGATGTCCATGAGGTCCTTGATTTTTTCGATCAAGGCGTCGTATTCGGCTTTGATGCTGTCGCGCTCGAGGCCGGTGAGTTGGTAGAGGCGGAGGTCGAGGATGTGGCCGACTTGTTTGTCAGTGAACTTGTATTTGCCGTCGACGATGCGTGCCTCGCTGCGGATGAGGATGCCGATTTTTTCAACGGCTTGCTGCGTCCACGAGAGCGCCATGAGTTTTTCCTTGGCATCGTCGCGATCCTTCGAGTCGCGAATGATTTTGATGAAGTCGTCGAGGTTCGCGAGGGCGATGAGGTAGCCTTCGAGTTTTTCGCAATCGACTTCGGCCTCGTTGAGGAGGAAGCGGGTGCGGCGGAGGATGACCTCGCGTCGGTGCTCGATGTAGCAGGTGATGGCTTCCTTGAGCGAAAGGAGCTTCGGCTTGCCACGGTCGATCGCGAGCATGTTCGTGCTGAAGGAGGATTCCAGCGCGGTGTGCTTGTAGAGGTTGTTGATGATGACCTTCGGGTTGCCATCGCGCTTCAACTCGATGACCACGCGGGTGTCCTCGGCCGACTCGTCTCGCACATCGCTGATGCCGGTGAGGGTTTTTTCCGTGACGAGTTCGGCGATGCGTTTCACCAACTCGGCTCGGTTCACATTGAAGGGGATTTCGGTGACGACGATCGACTCGCGTCCGCCTTTGCCTTCCTCCACGCCGATGCGTCCGCGCACACGCACGGAGCCGCGGCCGGTCTGGAAGTAGGACTTAATGCCTGTGTTGCCTTGGATGAGGCAGCCGGTCGGAAAATCCGGGCCCTTCATGTGGACCATGAGGCCTTCGATTGTGATATCGGGATCGTCGATCTGAGAGCAAATGGCGTCGATGCACTCGCCGAGGTTGTGCGGCGGCATATTCGTGGCCATGCCCACGGCGATGCCGGTGCCGCCATTAACGAGGAGGTTCGGGAACGCGGCGGGAAACACGGTTGGCTCCTCGCTTTTTTCGTCGTAGGTCGCGACGAAATCGACGGTGCCGAGGTTCATGTCGGTCATGAGGGAGGCGCCGAGGTGGTCAAGCCGGGCCTCGGTGTAACGCATGGAGGCCGGCGGATCTCCATCGACCGATCCGAAGTTTCCCTGACTCTGGACGAGCGTGTCTCGCATCGCCCAAGGCTGGGCCATGTGAACGAGAGTCGGGTAGATTGCCTGGTCACCGTGCGGGTGGTAATTACCCATCGTCTCGCCGACGATCTTGGCGCACTTCACGAACGCGCGGGTCGGAAGAACGCCGAGGGTCTGCATCGCGTAAAGAATGCGGCGCTGCGAGGGCTTGAGGCCGTCGCGGGCATCCGGCAGGGCGCGGGAGACAATCACGGACATCGAGTAGTCGAGGAACGACTTCGACATCTCGGTGGCGACATTCACGAGTTCGACTTTTTCGTTTTGGGTATACATGGGCAGAGAGCTGTGAGGTTAAGAGGGGAGGGTTTCCGGAAAGAGCGGGATGCCAAGTTTATCTGCGGCGGCGCGCATTCGGGAGCCGGTTGCGCAGAGGGGAAATTCTTGGGAAATATCGCAAGCAGCAAGGTGGATGGCATCCAGAGTGCGGAGGGCCACATTGGGATGACAAAATTCAATAAGGGATCGCGCCTTTGAATAGACGGGTGAATCCAAGGGCATGATTATGATCTGCTCGCCAGCGATTTTATTTTGAAAGATTTCTCGAGCTACTAGGCGCTGTTTTTGGCTGATGGCTTTGCTGCGGACTTTCGAGAGAAGAGCTGACCCGACCTCCACTATAGAAAGCTCGGAAGAATAGAGAACAACATCCGCGAGTGTATCTTGGAAAAAATTACTCAGCTCCTCCTGCACCAGCAACTTCACGATAATCGCGCTATCGATATACATTACCAACCTCTGGCATCGCGATCCTCGCGAATGATTTCCTCTGCTGTTGGGCCACCTCGCCAAGGGGGCATTTTGGCCAGATGCTCTCTGGTGCCCGTGAAGGGTTTTCCGCGTTTTTTGTGTGATACAGTCGATAGCACGGCTTTCGGCTTTCCGCCGCATGTAATGGTTATCTCGCGGCCTTGCGACACAAGGTCGAGAAGTGCAGAAAGATGTGCTTTTGCGGAACGAACGCTGATCGTCGATCCAATGCCAGGCAGAGCCGCTATCTCCTGCAACACCGCCGAGGGTTTGTCCTCGAGGCCTTCGAAGCGGTTGCTGGATTTCTTCATGACTGAATGTAGTCACGCGTAGTCGCAGCGTCAAATATCCAGACGGGCGTTGAGGGCGTTATCTTCGATAAACTGGCGGCGTGGCTCGACGATGTCGCCCATGAGGATGGTGAACATCTTGTCGGCATCGAGGGCATTTTGCTCGTTGAGGTCGACTTTGAGGAGGCGGCGCTTCTCGGGGTTCATCGTGGTTTCGAAAAGCTGCTTCGGGTTCATTTCTCCGAGACCTTTGAAGCGCTGGATGGTGAGGCCGCGTTTGCCGATTTCGATGATCTTGGCGAGGATTTCCGGGATCGAGAAAACGGCTTGGACGACGGCTTTGTCGCCTTCACCTTCGATCAACTCGAAGAGCGGCTTGTCCTGATTCGCGTAGTGCTCGACCTTGAGGCCTTTCTTCGCCAGTTCGTCGATGAGTTTTTGCACCGGAACAGACTCGTGCAGCTCGACCAAACGCGCGCGGCGGCGAAGGGAGGAATCCTCTTTTTTCGCTTTGGCGGCGGGTTTTTGCTCGGCGGCTTCGCCTTCGGCTGGAGCTTCGGGAGTGTCGACTTCGAAGAGATTGAGGTCGGTGTTTTGAGCTGCGAACTCGCGGACCTGCTCCTCGCCGGGGAAATAGGTGACCCACTCATCGTTGCCCTCGCGGACTTTGAGCAGGTAGGTCGGCAGCACGCCGGTGTTCTTGTCGCGCTCGTGGAGATAGGCTTCGAAATCGCCCCCGTGGCGGCGGATCGAGTCGCTGTATTTCGAGAGACGCTGGAGGAGGTCGAGCATCTCGCGGAGCTGCGCAGGCGTGAAGGTCTTCGAGTCAGCGAGGTTTTTTAGCTTCACCTCTTCGGCACCGAGCGAGATGAGGATTTTATTCAACGCGGCGTCGTCATCTACATACTCCTCGCGCTTCTTGCGCTTGATCAAATAAAGCGGCGGGCAGGCGATAAAAATTTTGCCCTGCTTCACCAAGTCCGGCATCTGGCGGTAGAAAAAGGTCAGCAGCAGCGTTCGGATGTGTGAGCCATCCACATCGGCGTCGGTCATGATAATGATGCGGCCGTAGCGGAGGCGCGCGATGTTGAACGAGCCTTCCTGGTCGCCGCCGCCGATACCGGTGCCAATGGCGGTGATGAGCGTTTGGACCTCGGTGTTCTGAAGCACCTTGTCGAGGCGGGCTTTCTCGACATTGATGATCTTGCCCTTGATCGGAAGGATTGCCTGATAACGACGGTCGCGGCCTTGTTTGGCGGAGCCGCCTGCGGAGTCGCCTTCGACCACATAAAGCTCGGTGAGACTCGGGTCTCGCTCGGAGCAATCGGCGAGTTTGCCGGGAAGTCCGCCGCCGGTGAGGGCGCCTTTGCGGACGGTTTCGCGGGCCTTGCGGGCGGCTTCGCGGGCGCGGGCGGCGGTGAGGCCTTTTTCAATGACTCGCTTGGCGACGGCGGGATTCGCGTCGAAGAAGGTCATCAAATTCTCGTAGGTGATCGAGCTGACAATGCCTTCGACCTCGGGCGTGACGAGTTTGACCTTTGTCTGCGACTCGAAGCCGGGGTTCGGATGCTTGATCGCGAGAACGCAAATGAGGCCCTCGCGCACATCGTCGCCGCTGATCGAGGGATCCTTTTCCTTCAGCAGATTGTTGGCTTTCGCGTATTGATTGATCGTGCGGGTGAGCGCGGTGCGGAAGCCGGTGGAGTGTGTGCCGCCGTCCGGGTTCGGGATGGCGTTGGTATAGCAGAGGATCTGGTCGTTGTAGCTGTCGTTGTATTGAAGAACGACATCGACATACATGTCGTCCGTGATCTCTGTCTGATCCTTGTTTTTGAACGAGACCGGGCGCTTCCCGGCAATGACGATTGGCTTGGGATGAAGGAGTTGTTTGTTCTCGCCGAGCTGGCGGACGAATTCCTCGATACCGAGTTTGTAAATCCAGTGCTCGCTTTGCACTTGCTCGCCACGCTCGTCGGTGAGCGTGATCTCGAGGCCGGGATTGAGAAATGCGAGCTCGCGCAGGCGTGCGGCGAGTTTGGGAAATTGAAACTCCGTCGCAATGGTAAAAATTGTCGGGTCCGGCTGGAAGGTGATGAGCGTGCCGGTCTGCTTTTTGTTTTTCACCTCACCGATGACGGTGAGTTTTTGTGTGGTCACTCCGCGCTCAAAGGCCATGTGATAGACCTTGCCCTCGCGCTGCACCTCGACTTTGAACCAATCGCTGAGCGCGTTGACGCACTTCGCGCCGACGCCATGGAGGCCACCCGAGTATTTGTAAGCGCCCTGACCAAATTTGCCGCCCGCGTGGAGGTTTGTGAGAACGAGTTCGAGCGCGGGAATTTTGAATTTCGGGTGGATGTCCACCGGTATGCCTCGGCCATTGTCGCGGATCGAGCAGGAGCCATCGACATGAATTGTGACATCGATCTTGGAGCAAAAGCCGGCGAGGTGTTCGTCGATCGAGTTGTCGAGAACCTCAAACACACAGTGGTGGAGACCGCGTTCATCCGTTGGCCCAATATACATGCCGGGGCGCTGGCGGACGCCAGCGAGGCCTTCGAGTTTGTCGATTTTGGAGGCGTCGTATTTTTCGCCTTCGGGAGCAGGATTTTGTTCGTCGGACATGCGGGTTTTCTTAAAAAAAAATCGGCACAGCGGCCGAGGTCTTGAAATGATAGGGAGGCGCCCCTCGCCGGACAACATTTTTCTCGCCTACACACAGGATATTGGGATGGGATCGCGTGGCTTACACAAGATGTTGAATAGCCCTTCCATAAAACCCGGGTTCGCGAAGGCGATCGGGATGGTGATTTTAATGGCGGTGATTGGTCTCGTGGCAATGGAGGCTTTCACTTGGAACCGCGAGTCGGTTTTTTACGGGGGCGAGGTCTTTTATACCGACGGGGATTGCTACTCGCGCATGACGCGGGTGCGGATGATCGAGGAGGGTGGGCTGCGCTCGATCCGCTCGCACGCGTGGGAGAATTTCTCCGAGGGAACCGTGCCGCACACGACGATGCCGCTGGATGCGTTGATCGCAGGAATATCCGCCGCGCTGGCGCCATTCACTGCGCGGCATCTCGCGTTGGCGGGGGCATGGGTCTCTCCCGCGCTGGGCATCGCGACGGTCTTTTTTTTGATGATCTGGGGGCTTGTTGTGAAATTGCCGCATTGGTGGGCGATGGGCTTGATGGCGGGCGTGTCGCCGATTTTGGCACACGGGTTTGAAGTGGGGCGGCCCGATCACCAATCGGTCCTCGTTTTTCTAATCGCCGTGGCGCTGGCGGCGGAACTAGCCATTTGGAGTCGGCGCCAGGATTGGTGGGGATATGTCGCGGCGGCGGCTTGGGCGCTCGCCCTGTGGGTGTCGCTTTTCGAACCACTGGTGATGCTTGCGGCAGTGCTCGTGGGAAGATTGATCGCGCGGCGATGGCAGGTGGACTTCAAGGCGCTGGCTGTTTTTGCGGCCATTCTGCTGGCCGCGCTTTGGATCGATGGATGGCGCGCGGCACCGTTTCACGAGGCGTTCGGGCGTTGGGCCTTGAATATCGGTGAACTCCGGCACGCAGGTCTAGGCGTGATTTTTTCGTGGTGTGGATGGATGGCGTTGGCCGCCGTGCTGATCTTGGCCTGGCGGGCCTATCGCGGCGCCGGGAGGTTGTGCGGGCTCTTTGCGGGCTTACTCGTTTTGCTCGGGGCACTGTGCTTTTGGCATGCGCGTTGGGGGTATTTTCTAGCACTGGTTTTTGCGATTTCCCTGCCGTGGACGCTGGCGGCGTTCCGTTGGCGATGGCTCGGGGTCCTGGTCTTCCTGATCTCGCTTTGGCCCGTCGCAGGCGAGTGGGAGCGGATGCTTTATCCGGATGACGAAGCCTTCCGCGCGCGGGTCGAAAATATCGCCGACGCCGTGGCCTTGCGCGAGGCTGCGCTGTCCATCCAAAACCTCCCCGAAGGCGGAGTGTTGGCCCCATGGTGGTTTTGCCCGGCGATCGTGTGGTGGAGCGGCAAGCCATGCACAGGCGGCACTTCGCACCAAAGCCTCCCGGGGATCGTGGATTCCTGCCGGTTTTATTTGGCAACGGACGACGCAACCGCGCGGGAAATTCTCAAAAAAAGAGATGTCCGATATGTCTTCGCCTATGAACCGGCTCGGGTCCTCTCGAATTCCGCCCAAATCCTCGGAGAGCAACCCTCTGGCCATCCGCTCGCCGAGCGTCTCTACAAAAACTCCCCAACCCCCGGGTTGAAGCCGGTTTTCAGAAACCGCTTCTTCAAGGTTTGCCGCGTGGCCGAGTGAGGCTCCGCCCCGTATAGCCACAAGGCATCAACGCTGACCCTTTCTCCGCGTTCCTCCCGCGCTGATAGCTCGAAGCTGTTCCTCGTATTTTTCGTAGGGGCCAAGGTGTGCTCGCATGAGGCTCTTCCAGAGTTTGCCGTGGTTCGGGACTGAGAAATGAAGCAGCTCGTGGACGATGACGTAATCTCCGAGAGCGAGGGGCATGGAAACGAGTTCGTCGTTGAAGCTGAGGGTTCCTGCTGTGGAGCACGAGGCCCACTTGCGGCGCATTGGGCGGATGTAGATCGCGGTTGCCTTCACATCGAGCTTGGCGGCCCATTCGAGGATGCGGGCTCTGAATTTTTGCCGGGCTGCTTCGTTCATCAGATCCGGTTGGCTTTTTCGAGCAGGGTGAAGAGTTCGTCCACGATTCGCGTGACGACATCGAGGTCGTCCAGTTCGCCATAGACGGCGAAGGTTACTTTTTTGCGGAGTTCCCGGAGGGCTGCCTCGCTGCGCTTCCAATCGGGATACTCGACGAAAGCGGTTTTGATTTTCCGACTGACCTCCTCGGCGTTGCCGACTTTCGCATCGAGCAGCGTGCGGTAGACGAAGAATGTGAGACCATCGAAGCCCTTCGCGGCCTGTTCCTTCTTCCGGGCTTCGTTGCTCTCAACCTCCGTGAGGAGTTTTGCCAACGCATCGGTGGTCGTGGTCTGCCGCTGCTCGAAGCTTTCCTGCACGGCCTGGGCGCGTTCGGCCATGGCGATGAGAAAGGGATCGTCGCTATTCTCCTCGGCGGTCTTCTCGATGCTCTTCACGAGATTGATCACCTTGGTGCCATCGCCGCCCCGCTTTCTCTTGATGAGTTCGAGCGTGTTGCCATCGATCTTCACGGGATCGAGTGGGCCGTTGCCCGTGTAGCCACTCACATGTTCCTGCACGAGCGCATTGGTTTTGTGCTGAAAATCCCGATCCACCATCACACGCTTCGTGTAGGCCTTGCGGACGATGTCGTAGATCGCCGTGAGCGTGAGGTAGTCGTCCATGAACGAACGCAGGAAGGCATCGGGCGAGATGATTTCGTAGAGCATCTCGATCTCCTTGTATTCCTTGAAAAATTCCTTCCGCCGCTCGGGATCGCGAAAATGTTCGACGAGGGTGTCGATGTCCTTGTCGTTGAAGTTTCGCTCGATGAGCCCGAGGTAGCCCGGAGCCTTGGAGGTCATTTTGTTTTGGAAGAGAACCTTCAGGAGCTTGAGGTCTTTGACGATCGCGTTGATCTCGTCGCTGTCGAAGGCGAGGGCCTTCTCGAGTTTGTCGAAGATGCCCACGAAATCCAAAACGAACCCATGGGGCTTCACCATCTCCTGCGCCTCGTTCTCGTAGGGACGATTCACCCGGGCGATAGCCTGCAACAGCGTGTGATCGCGCATCGGCTTGTCGAGATACATGGCGTAGAGCACAGGCGCGTCAAAGCCGGTGAGAAGCTTCTCGGTGACGATCAGAATTTTCGGCTGCTGGTCGAGCTTGCCGAAGCTCTTGCGAATCTGCCGCTCTTTCTTGGGATCGAGATGGAACTCCTTGAGCAATGCGGAATCGTTGTTATTGCCCGTGAAGACGACTTCCGAATACTCGGGCGGCAAAACCAGATCGAGGGCCTTTTTGTAAAGCGCGCAAGCCTCGCGATCCACCCCCACCAGGAAGGCCTTGTAACCGAGGCTTTCGACATTTTCCGTGTAATGGTCGGCAACGAGTCGCGCCACCGCTTGGATGCGATCCTTCCCTTTCAAGAAATTCTTCAAGTTCACCGCCCGCTCCAGAATCTTGTTCAACTCCTCGATTTCAGCCACGCCTTCGGTTTCAGCGAGGGAAAGGAACTCTTTCTCCAGCGTCTCGTGCGGGACGAGCATTTCATTCGGCGCAAGCTGGTAGTAGAGCGGCAGCGTGGTGCCGTCCTCGATGCTGTCGGCGATGGAGTATTTGTGCAGGTAGCCGGCATCGTCCTCGCAGCCGAATGTCTTAAAGGTGCCCTTGCCGTAAACCGTTTTGTCCACCGGCGTGCCGGTGAAGCCGAGGAATGTCGCATTCGGCAGGCCCGCCATGAGGAAGTTGCCGAGATCGCCCGCTGTCGTGCGGTGGGCCTCGTCGATGAGGACATAGATGTTCTTCCGCAAATTCAGATTCGCGGGCATGTCGCGGAACTTGTGGATCATTGTCACGATGATGCCCCGGTAGTCGTCGCGCAGAAGCTGGTTGAGCCGGGCGATGCTGTCCGCGTGCTCCAGATTGCCGAGGCCCAGCGCCGCGAGGTTTTTCAGCATCTGGTCTTCCAGCTCGTTGCGGTCGATCATGAGCAGGACAGTCGGCTTGTCCGCCCCAGGCTCGCGGAAGAGCCTCTCCGCCGCCTTGATCATGGTGAATGTCTTGCCACTCCCCTGCGTGTGCCAGACAAGGCCGCGCGTGCGTGCCGGATCAAGAGCGCGTTGCACCGCAGCATCCACCGCGCCGGTCTGGTGCTGACGCAGGATGTATTTGTTCAGCTCCTCGTCCTTCTCAGCAAAGACGATGTAGTCCTTCAGGAAAGCGAGCACCTGCGGGATGGCGCAGAAGCTCTTCACCTTGGCCTCCAGCTTGCCGACCTCCTCATGTTTCCAATTGAAAATATTTCTCCGCACCGTGTTCCAACTCACCCCGTAGGAAAAGCCGATCGCATCCGTAGCCGTGAACACCTGCTGCGAAACGAACAGCTCCGGCGTCTCGCGGTGGTAACGCCGAATCTGGTCCACCCCGAGCGCAATCGCCTCGTCTTTGTTCGCGTTCTTGCACTCGATCACCAACACAGGAATGCCATTGATGAGAAAAACCACATCCTCCCGCGTGCCATAGTGGCCGTTGTGAAAGGCCCACTCCTCGGTGACTTCGTAAACATTGCGTGCCGGGTTCTCATAATCGATCAGGATCAGGTCGCGCTCGCGCTTCTCCTCGTGGTCAAAAAATTTTCCCCGATTGCGCAAGTGCTCGACGAATTCCCGGTTGCCGTAGATGTCCGAGTGCAGATGCCGGATCTGCCCGAGCAAAGCCCCCTCAGCCTCGGCATAACGCGGGTTGAATTCCCTCACCTTGGCGTCGAGCAGGTCGTCGAAAAAGAGGGACAAAGGAGCGCGGACAACGGAGGGCGGACATTCCTGTCCGCCTTGTGCCTCACCCCGGCGGGTTGGAAAACCCGCCCTCCTTTTCTCTGCTTCCTCACGGGTTACAATCGTCCACCCGATCTCCTGCGCATAGGCAAGGATTCGAGCTTGGACGGTTTTATATTCTCCGGGTGTGCTCATTGGCATAGGCTCCTGTGCCGCCGTAGCCCAAAGGGCGAAGGAGGATGGACGGTTTTATATTCTCCTGGTGTAGGCATGAAAATTAGAATCGATAAAATTATGATTGCGCTCTCCGGTTGCCCTCAGCATATTTTTTGCAATCCGCTAAGCGGAGGTGGATCGCCCGCAGGGGCGAGCGTGAGGGGGTCTCGAAGGAGGCCCCCTTATTCTTTGGGGAAGAGCACGGTTCCATAACCTTCAATGCGTCCGTTGTAGAGGTGCCGATTGAATTTCCCTTCCACGGCTTCAAGCACCCGTCGGGCAAAGGGTGCCAGATCACCCTCCAGCAAGCCGTGATGCTTCAGCACCCACTGCTTGACCGGGTGCCCCAGTAGATCCGCCAATTGCAATCCTGAAATGTTGGCATGTTTATTCTTTAGTTTGAGCTGGCAAGAACTCAGCGCGCCCTGAAAGCTGCTCGCATGCGTCTGCCAGACACCGCGCTCATACACTCGGGAATAGGATTCCTTCAGCAGGCGGTCTTCCACGCCTCCTCGGGACTCCGCCATTAGATCTCCGGTTCGGTTGATGTGATTCAGATAACCGGCATACCGCTGAAGCAGAAATCCCAGCCCCAAGTGGTAGGGATGCGCCGCCGCTTCGTCGTAGGCTTTGCGCAGGGCCAGCTTGTCGATCACCACTGCTACGATCCTGAACTCCGCAGCACCCATGATCCCGAGCAGTCCCTCGTCCCATCGCTTCCGCACAGCTGGATCTCGCAGCGCCTTGCACTCTTTCCGCGCATTCAGCATGTCCTCACGATGCAGCACCACCGGATCGTCTGGATGGTGCGGCAGCAGCTTGGATTTCAACTCTTCCAACGATTCGTGAAATGTCAGGTAGTCCGGATTGCGGAACCAGCAGCCCAACAGGCACAGAAATCGGTGCGCCGGTTCCATCACATCCCGGAAGACATGATCTCCGGATTCATCCAGATAAAGCCGATAACGGTCCCTGAATGCCGATGGCCGCGCCGGATTGGCCGCGACACCCTCACTCATTGTTAACTTCCTGCCCGAGCTTCTCATCGTGGTCGAAAAATTTCCCCCGGCAGGTCCCGCCGTAGCGCTTGGGCGAAGGTGGAAACTGCCCGAGCAACGCCCCCTCAGCCTCGGCGTAGCGCTGCTTGAACTCCCTCACCCCTGCCACGCCGTAGCCGCGAGGCGAAGGCGGGTTGGCGTCGAGCAGGTCGTCGAAGAAAAGAGAGAGTCCTTTTCCATCCGAGAATCTGTGATCCGCAGATTTCGCAGATTGGCGCAGATTAGATTCAGCTGATTCGGAATCTGTGAAAATCTGTGCCATCTGTGGACTGAAACCTCTCCGCCTCTCGGCTTCCTCGCGGCTTATAATCGTCCACCCGACCTGTCCGCCGTAGCCTTGGCGAAGGTGGATGGCCTCGGCGTAGGCGAGGATTCGGGCTCCTGACCGCCGTAGCCCGGAGGGCGAAGGAGGTTGGACGGTTTTGTGCTCGGTCGGCTTGCTCATGGTGACTCATGATAGTCCGCCAATGCGCCAGACCTGGACGTTGCGCCCGCGCTGGCGCAGCACCGGAGCCGCCATTTCCTGGAGCCGCACCAGTGCCTTCACCTTGTCGGGAAAGGACATGCCCGCCAATCGCAGCCTGCGGGCTTCCTTGGCTTCAAACAGGTGAGTGATGGTTGGGGGTTGGGTATTCATGAGGTCCATTGATTCCATTTTTCCACGAGTTGATGACGTTCTAGCACGGCTTGTAGAAAGGCATCGTCCAGCTCCGCCTCTTCACGCAGCAGGCGCACTCGGTCGCGATCCTTCGACCGTCCCGTTTGCAGGCAGATCGCCAGCAGATGCTCGGCGCGCAGCACGCGCGTCGTCACCTCTTCGTAAGGCACGTCGATAGCTTCGCGCAGCGCCTCTTCAAGGAGAGCATTGTAGGCAGGAAGAAACTGCACCGGCACACCTTCGATGCTTACACACTCCGCCTCCTCCACATAGCCCCGCTGGCGCAGCACACAGTAGAGCGGTTCCAGCGTCAGCAGGCCCGACGCGGTTTCTGGCAGCAGCACGAAGATGTCCAGATCATAAGTCAGCAACGGCTCCACAAAGAACGTCGCTCCCATCGCCCCGCCAATCGCATAGCGGCCCAGCACGCCGTCGGCTTCGAGCTGATTGAGGACTTGGAGGGTTTGTTTCATAGATCACGTTGTTCGGTTCCGGACGGCATCACACACCACCAGCGGCATTGGCTTCTCAGTCGTTGCCATGCAGCCCCCATTGCACGTCGTTCATCACCATGGATTCCGTGACACGCGCGGAGTGAGACTCCAGGAAACGCCGCAAGGCATCGGCCAGCAGTTCATTCAAATCAGAGGCCCAACCTTCCTGGACAAAGGTCAACGCCCGCGCCGTCAACTCAGGCGGCAGTTCTGCTTGGATAGTCGTTTTGGTCATAAAGCTAGTGTAGCACGATGGGAGAGAAGAGGAATCTCCAGTTGCCGTAGACGTCGGTGTGGAGATGGCGCAGCCGACCGAGCAAAGCACCCTCGGCCTCGGCGTAGCGCGGGTTGAACTCCCGTATCTTGGCGTCGAGCGGGTCGTCGAAGAAGAGCGAACGGTTCCTAGCGCGATCGGCAGGAGGCACGTCTGGATCAAACCCGCGACGCTGCTCGGCTTCCTCGCGGGTTACAATCGACCACCCAATCTCCTGAGCATAGGCGAGGATCCGAGTTTGGACGGTTTTGTGTTCGGTGGATGTGGGCATGGTTCTCAGTTCTTGGTCTGATCCGGACACAATGTCCGGATTCTTGTCCGGTTGGATAATCCCGAGGTTCCGCCGCTCACGACACTTCGTCGTGAGAATTGTCGCGATCATGGATTCCTTGCTCATGACTACTTCTTTCTAGCAAGAGCCTTCGGCGCGGGCAGAAATTCCCTCGCCACATCCGCGAGTTGCTTGGCGGTCGGCAGCTTGCCCTTGAACTCCGCCGGCAAGGTTCCCTGGAGCTGATACTCCGCCACGCCGATAGGATTCGCCTTGGTCTTCAGCGCGAATTCCACCTCCACGTCATCCTTCTCCGCACAGAGGATGATGCCGATCGACGGCCGGTCGTCCGGCCCGCGTTCCTTCTCGTTCAGGAGATTCAGATAAAAATCCATCTTTCCCGCGTGCTCCGGCTCAAACTCGCCAATCTTGAGATCAAACGCCACCAACGCCTTGAGGAAACGATGGTAAAACAGCAGGTCCACGAAATATTCCTTCTTCCCCAGTGCCAGCCGGTATTGCCGACCCACGAAACAAAATCCATATCCCAGTTCCAAAATGAACGACTGCAAGCGCGAAATCAACCGGTCCTCCAACTCCTGCTCCTTCATCGGCCGCGCGATCCCGAGAAACTCGAGATTGTAGCGGCTTTTGAGCATCTCGTCCGCCTGCTCAGCGAGATGCTCTGGCAATGCCAGTTCGAAATTGTGCGTCTTCTTCTCCTTCACCGCCCGCTCATAGGCTTGCCCTTTGATCTGGTTCAACAAAACGCTCCGGCTCCAGCCGAATTGCGCCGTGGCGCGGAGGTAGTAGAGCCGCGCGGCGGGGTCTTTCAGCTTTTTCATCAACTCAACATGATGCCCCCACGGCACGGCAGCGACCAATCCTCTCACAGCCTGTGAGAGAATTTCTGGAACAGCTTGTCCCAGAATTGCGCTTGGGGCTTCGTGACTGGTTTCTGGCACAGCCTGTGCCAGAAACTGGCCAGCAGTCTTTCTGCCACTTTCTTGAACAAGCTGTTCAAGATATG
>JBIPMC010000475.1:0-4235 GCA_044369345.1 Terrimicrobiaceae bacterium | reverse complement strand
AGTCGGCCCTGAAAAACCCCTCACGCTGGGAGGGGGTATTGAGCACCCTGGCATTTTTTCTGGAATATGCGGAGTGCCCAAACAAGGCGCAAAAGAACCTGCCTCATCCAGAGGCTCAGGTTCGAGGCGGCGGCAGCCAGCAGCAGGTTGATCGCATCGCCGACTTGGCCTTTGAGGAAGTTGCGATCCAGTCGAAAGTCGCTCTTGAGGTGCCCGATCCGTGGTTCGATCGCTGCCCGTCGGCGGAACCGCTTTCTCGCTTTGCGTTTCTCGTAGGCACTGGCGTTTTTCTTTCCTCTTCCAGGTGTGACCACCTCGGTTTGTCCGCAATGGGATTGACCTCGGAACCCCTTGTCGCCGATCGCCACGGCTGGGCGGTAGCCAGCCACCCGCTCGACCTGCTCGAGCGTGGGCTCCAATGCATGACCGTCGTAGTCGTTTTCCGGCAGGCTGTAGGCTCCCAGGATCACTCCGCCATTCTTGCCCACAACCACCGAGGCTTTCGCTCCAAACTCATACTTTTTGTGCTCCTTGCCCTTGGACATGCAGTAAACCTCCGGTTCGTGCAACGAGTAGATTTTCCTGCTGTCGGAGCGCTTTTGGCTCAGGATTTTCTTTGCCGTTTCCACCCAGCGCCGGTCCCGGCTTTCCATGGGAACCGCCGCATCCAGTTGCCGCACCACCCGCCCGGCGATCGTCTTCAAACGCCGAGCCGCCTTGCGCGCCCTCGCCGCTCCTCCCTTGGTCCGCCGCCCCCTCTGCGCTGCCAGCAACTTCGGCACCGTGCGCTCGAAACTTTGCCTCAACTTCACCCCATGCCGCCCCGCCATTTTCACTCCACCTCGCACGATCTTCGCTGCCAATTTCGTATCCGTTGGAAAAGTGATGTTCTTTTCTTGAACCGTCGTGTCCACGACCACCTCCTTTTCCTTCGCCCGCTCGCCGTGAAGTTTGATCGTCGCCGCCAAAATCTTCTCTGCTCCTGCGGTGCCAATGCGTTTGCGAAAGTGCGTCAACTCGCTTGCATCACATGGCTGGCCCCACTGCATCTCCCTCTCTCCGCAGAAATCCTGCGCGTAGGGGTTTTCGCTCCAAAACACCACGACCTCCTCGTCGCTGAGGTTCCTCAGGCTCTTGAGCATCAGCAGTCCCACCAGTCGCCGGATCGGCAAGGCGGGTCTCCCTTCCGTGCAGTAAAGAGGCCGGAACTCTTTTTCAAAAACGCTCCAGTCCATCGCCCGAGCCAGACGGAAAAGCGCATTGCGGGGATCGAGTTGGTGTTCCAGATCGGGTAGCAGAAAGGAGATTTGCGCTTTGTCGGTGGGACTCGGTTGCATGGTCGCGGATTGCAGGGTTTTTGTGGATATGGGCAGGTTTTACCTGCAATCCAACACAGCAAGAATCGTGCCTAGCGCATTAACCATAAACGGGATGAGTCGTTTTTAAGGGCCGACTAAAAAGCAAACTCATGAACACGCCGCCTCTGCCGCCTCAACTCCCTAAAAAACGGGGTTTAATCAATCAACGCATCGTGCAAGTGGTGTCATTCACCGTTCTGGTCATTTGCATCATCATTAGCGTTATCGCCTGCATTCTTGCGATTTGGGATTTTACAAAAACTGATGCCCTATGGCGGGCTGTGGCCACTTGCATTGTCGTGTCTGGCGGGATGATGGCCTTCGGGGTTACCAACATTCTTTTCGGTCCGAAGGACAAATGAATTTTTTAAGCCCAGCAGATCGCGGGAGGTTGGTGGTTAAGATCGGGGTAACGATTTACTCGAAAAAGATTCCGGTTAGATCGAAAAAACCCGATAGGCGATAACCTGCGGTTTTCCAATCTCTCCGTTGCTTAGCGCCTCCGTGAGAGATTTTCCCCTACAAAACTCTCTTATCCCGGGAGGTTTTTCAGCAGGTCGGCGTTGGTGGGGTATTTGCGGATGAAGAAGAGCAGGCGCTCGATGGCTTCGATGGGCTTGTGGCCCGCGAGGCCGCGGCGGATGACTCCGATTTTGTGGAGGTCTTCTTCGGGGATGAGCAATTCCTCGCGGCGGGTGCCGGACTGGAAAATGTCGATCGCCGGGTAGATGCGCTGGTCGCTGATCTTGCGGTCGAGGACGATTTCCATGTTTCCCGTGCCTTTGAACTCTTGGAAAATGAGTTCGTCCATGCGGCTGTTCGTCTCGATGAGGGCGGTCGCCATGATCGTGAGTGATCCGGCTTCCTCGGTGTTGCGAGCGGCAGCGAAGAGTTTGCGCGGAATTTCCAGCGCGCGGGCGTCGACGCCGCCGGACATGGTGCGACCACCACCGCCTTGGGCGTTATTGAACGCACGGCCGATGCGGGTGAGGGAGTCCATGAGCACGAAGACATCCTTGCCCATTTCCACCAGTCGCTTGGCGCGCTCGATGGCGAGCTGGGCGATGCGGGTGTGGGTCTTGATGTCCGAGTCGTTCGAGCTGGCCATGAGTTCGGCCGTGGGAACGGTGCGGCGGATTTCGGTGACTTCCTCGGGGCGCTCGTCCACGAGCAGGATGAGGAGCTTCATCTCCGGGTGGTTTTTCACCACGGCATCGGCGATGTGCTGAAGAAGCGTCGTCTTGCCGGTGCGGGGCGGGGCAACGATCAGGCCACGCTGGCCTTTGCCGACGGGCGAGACGAGGTCAATCACGCGGGTGGTGAAGCGCTCGGGAACGGTCTCCAGCTTGATGCGCTGGTTCGGGTTAATCGTGGTGAGTTCCTCAAAGACGGGGAGGTTTTGGAAATTTTCGGGCTCCTCACCCTCGATCTCGGTAAGTCGGAACATCTGCGGACCGCGATTGCCACGGCGGGTTTCGCCTTTGATCCACATGCCATCGCGAAGACCGTATTTGCGGACGAGTTCGGGCGTGACGAAAATGTCGTTGTTGGACTGAGTGTAGTTGCGCCGCGACTCGCGCAGGAATCCGAAGCCTTTTCCGGAAACCTCGACGATGCCATCCGCGTAGGTTGGCGGTGGTGGCGGGGGAGGAGGCGTGGCAGGCGCAGTCGGAGCAGCGGGCACAGTCGGAGCAGCGGGCACAGTCGGAGCAGCGGGCACAGTCGGAGCAGCGGGCACAGTCGGAGCAGCGGGCACAGTCGGAGCGGCGGGCGCAGTCGGAGCGGCCGGCGCAGTCGGAGCGGCCGGCGCTGGTGCCTTTTCAACTGGATCCTGTGTGGCAGGAGTTGGAGCAGGGTCGGCACCGTTGGTGGAAGGTTCGGCGGGTGCCTCTTGGTTTTTGATGGGAAGTTCGGTTTGAGCGGAGTCTTTGGGAGCCTTGGTCTTGCGGCGGGTTCGGCCGATGCGCGGGGTGCGTGCGCGGCGGCGTGGTTTTTCCGTGGACTCGGCGGCCTCGAGGGCTGTGTTCGCCTCGGTGCCCGTGTTGGGTTGGTCTTCGGTCATGATAAAATAATCCCTTGAGGATCGCTCCGGCTTTCTGGTTGTCCCTGGCCGGAAGGGTAAAAATCTTCTTTTGAAAAACGCCTGTCGGGTATTCGCAGTTTCCCTGAATTGTTAGGGCCTTTTACCAACGAACTCCTACGACAAAGTGTCAATCGGGGCGACGCGTGCGGAGGGGTTGTTCTGCAAGGCGCGCCGCTGGAATGAGCGATAATAAAGGGTAGCGCGTCGGCAATGTCAACGGGGAATTTCGCGGGGCTTGTCGTCGCCCCTGCAAGTCGCTAGGTAATCTGCCATGACAATGATCCACATCAACCGCAATCGCGAGAATCTTGGAAAATTTACCGATCAGGAGGTGGCCGACGGATTGAAATCCGGACGCTTCCTGCCCACGGATCTCGCCTGGCAGGAGTCGATGGCAAATTGGCAACCGCTCTCCTCGTTCACCGATCTGCCGGAACCCACACCCGAGGGCGAGCAGGCGGTTCCGTTTGCGAGCGCGCTTCTCGAATCCAGCGGAAACATCGAGCCCGCGTGGGAGCGCGAGACGGGCTTTTCACTCAGTGCCGGAGTTCAAACGGTGAAGCAGGTTTTTTCGGCGCCCACGGCGACTTTCCAAAACCTCCCACAGACCGGCGGCATCGGGCGGCCGTTGTTTTTTTACACGCTCGCAGGCTGGATCAGTGGCGGCGCGGCGATCTTTTATCAACTCGTCGCGGCATCAATAAATCCCCAGCTATTTTTGGGGGAGGCGGCTAAAGACATCTCTCAACCCATGCTGATCGGTGTTGGCATCGGAGCGCTTTTGTTTCTTCCGC
>JBIPMC010000405.1:0-4235 GCA_044369345.1 Terrimicrobiaceae bacterium | reverse complement strand
CGCAGATGTAACTGCACTGGGGCCCGCTATGGAGCGGTGCACTACGATCGAGTTTTGGTACAGTATTCCGACTGTATTCAAAATCGGACAATTGCAGTCGGAATACAGTCCTGGCATAATTACTGTCGGAATACAGTCAGAAACTTTCTTTGTCGTCGGAATACAGTCGCAATACAGTCGCATTGTGTCCGGGTATGAGGCTTTGGATATGAAATCTCACTCTTTTTGTGTCCGTATGAAATTTTGGTGACGTCGACGAATTATTGCAGTCAGAATACAGTCGTCGTTCAAGTAGATATGTCCATATTATTGTATCCAAATGATCATGTATCCGGAGTTTTTGAGATATGTGACGTCATAATAATATCTCTAGTGGCTTTTAGTTGTTCTCTAGGTGCAGCAACAGCTGGTAGCTGCGTCATGCAACATCCCAACATCATCCAACGCTTTGACGACACAACAACATCATCTAACATCACATAACCATAACACACATTCCGCCCTGCCAGTCCCCTTCATCCCTCCATCCCGCCCCACAATCCCCATACAATCCCTTCCCAAGCCCCCCACTAACCAGTCTTCTCTCCACGGATGCGGCGGGAAAGTTGGATGTCCTTGGGCATGATTGTGACACGCTTGGCATGGATGGCACACAAGTTTGTGTCCTCGAAAACCCCAACATGGTAGGCTTCCGCAGCTTCCTGCAATGCAAGAACCGAAGAACTCCGGAAACGGAGGTCGCCCTTGAAGTCCGCGGCAATCTCGCGGACGAGGCGTTGGAAAGGAAGCCTGCGGATGAGGAGATCGGTCGACTTTTGATAGCGACGAATCTCACGAAGAGCCACAGTGCCGGGACGGTAGCGATGGGGCTTCTTGACACCGCCGACGGCGGGGGCGGACTTGCGGGCAGCCTTTGTTGCAAGGTGCTTGCGTGGAGCTTTTCCTCCTGTGGATTTGCGTGCGGTTTGCTTGGTTCGTGCCATGGTGCTTGTGGATGTGGAGTGAAATCAATATTATGAGCATGGGGCGTGATGTGTCATGTCTTGTGTGAAGCTTCACGAGGGCGAGAGTTCTTGTAGTCCTGTCTATTGATTCCCCTGTAGAGTAAGACAATTTAAACCATTTTTTTGGCGCGATATTTCGCGCCCGAATTCTTCTACGGAGAAAGATTAGATTGGCGAGAATTCATTGTGTCTTAGGTATTAGTTCCTACTTGAAAACAAGTCCTCCCGCCTCATCGCGCTTCACCTCACACCATTGTTATTGTTGACTCCCTGCCGCCACAACAAAAGCGCCCCATCAACCACCACAACCATGCCCCAACCAATTGAGCTCACTGCAGAGCAAGCCGCGGAGAGCGCCCGCCGCGTAGCCGACGAGGAGGCTTATCTTCTAATGATTATAGAGGCCCGCAACCGCAACAGAGGAGAAGAGGTGCCATCTCCACCCGACTCTCTCCCTCCTCCCCTCCTCCCTGGGAAGACAACCGCCTCTCCACCATCCGACTCTCCCCAACGAGCTGCCGAAGAAAACGAGAGCGGTAGTGGCAGCGATGGGACTCAGACGCATACAGCAAACCTTTTCTCCTGGCCACAGGACAACGAGGAACGTGCAACAGGGCTTGACACAATTCTTGGTGCATTCGATAACACTATACCCTCACTCAAGAGTCTCGGGTTGGCTCTTACGAAATCTGATTCAGAATTTCAATTGACCAGGACCGGGCGAGTGGACATAAACACTGATTCCCTAAATGATGAATTGATGGGAAGAATAGGGTCGGACTTTTTTATGACATTGTAAGTTTTGAATAGAGACTGCCTCTGATTGGGTTACTCAGCTCTCACCACAGCTTTTCCAGATTGAATTACATACAATTTCATCCAAAATATCGAGAATTGCCAAAATTCGAAAAGGGCGTGATATCCTTTCCATCATCCATCTTCAATTCTCTTAAAAATGAGAACGTAACCAAAGCACTGGATAGGATATCTGATATGGGGATCGATGTATTTGAATATGGACGCTTGCAATTTGCCATCGATTACGAAGATAATCGGTCACTGTTTGTTGTGACCAGCTGCGCTCTTGTTGTACAAACTTACTTCGATCCTGATGATGAACGTATGGGTGGCCACCCTACCACTGGGTGAGTTTCTTTCGAGCTCAATCTATTTTACACTGTTCAACCCCCTTGTTTCTAAGACCGGTTGAAACCTTTTAGAGCTATACATTTGGATTCCAGTCGAAAACATCCAACAAACATGATAAAAGAACTCATTGTTAATCTGTTGAACAAAGCGTGGTTACGCAAGCACGGAGATGATGATGAAGATGATGAGAAGAGACGCCCTTTTAATAAATTGGTGGTTGCAACTCCACCAGTACCACAGCAAACCGAGGGTTACAGTACTATGTACACATGTTTTTTTGCTCTTAAGATGTTCCAAACACGCGATCACCCCTATTACGACCATGACTATGAATCAAACTGTAGACGACGTGTGACAGAAAGCTTTACGTTTGGTCACGAAGATGCGTTGATGCTCAAACGAGAAATGAAAGCATGTATCCTAATGTTACAATCCCGAAGTGAGAAGAGGGTCAATCAAGTTCATCCATTCTTTGGGAAAAAATCATCCGTCACTCCATCGCGTCCCCGCCTTTGTTTGAAAGGCAGGGAAGAAGACAGCCGAGCAGCACCATCATCTAAACTCGAATCAACTGATAAATCAATCGGAGCAGCACCATCATCTAAACCAGAATCAACCACCTCTCACCGCAAGTGTAGCCTCAGCGAGAAGGACTTGGCAAAGAAAAAAGAAGCTGATCGGAAGAGTGCTGAGAGGAGACACAAGCGTCTCCTTGATAAAGTGTTACCCAAACTCGAGCAAAGTGGACATGTTCTTCCAAAACATCAACAGAGAGATATCAAATATTATGAAGGCGATTATAATGGTGCTTTCGTGGAAGCAAGGCAATTGACTACGCCAGCCGTGATCACAACTACTAGGAATAAGAGGAGAGTGACATTTGTTGGAATAATTGTTCTGAGATCAGGTTGTCCTAATTGGAATTTGTTCGCGATTGAAGAGTCCCGTATTCAAGTTCACAAGACTGTTTATTATGAAAGTTTCATTGCAACGCTAAAGACAGGTTGGATGCAGTTTGAACAAGAATCGGTGCCCGTTGCGGTGGTACGATGCAACAATGAAACAAAAATTATTACCAAGTCGTCTATCTCTGATGTAGCCACCGGCCAGATGAGACAGAAGAATGCACCTGATCGCCTTAGTTCGGATTCAGTCGGGAAACTAACGTGGAAGGAGTCCTCCTCATCCAAGAAAGAAAAAAACGTCGCCCCATCATGCCCCGACCAGCACTTCTATCAGACTTACGAAGAAAGCTTCAAGCAACAGGATGGTTCTCTTTGTGCAAGCGACCCCAAAGTGCAACGAATGTTATGTGAAGGCAAAGTCAACCAAGCCGTTTCCGAGAGCCTTTGGTTGAAAGGCAGGAAAAGGGACAGCCTTGGTAAACCAGTCGGAACAGCATCCACTAAAACCAAACGAGCCTTTGCAGCAGTAAAAGCTGATCCCGATGCCCAAAAAAGGTTGGCATTGTCTCTCATTTTTGAATCTCTTACCCGTACCAGAAAGCTTGTCATGGAACCAACTTTACCAACTGGCGCTCCACCCCCACGCCCTAGTCTTCGCCTACCAACCAGAAGCAATGTAAAAAAGATGAGTACAAAGTCAGAGAATAAAAAGAGGCCACCTTCTCCTCCATTGGCAACTGCCCCCAAGCGGCCAAAACAGCCACAAATACAATGCGGTCACGATGGATGTAATAACTTTGCACGGAGGATGTATTATCCATTCTGCAATGCGCACAAGACTAATGTTAAAATGTGCTCGAAGTGCCATGAAAGGGAGAGTAGACGCAGTGGAGGGCTTTGTAGGAAATGCTTCAGGAAATGTTTCTCCAAAGAAGAACTCAAAGAAGCTAAACGATGCTGTGAATGCAAAGTTAGATTCAGCCGTCAGATTGGAGGCAGGTGCAGCGAGTGTGTATTAGATGGCAAGACAAAATCTAAATAATAAAAGAAAAAATCTAAATAATAGATCGATATTTGGCGCCAAACCCAAAATTCACAGAGGAATCCATATTAAGGACACAACTGATTCTCGCCCACACACCCTCCACCCTCCCGCCTTCTGCGCCACCCACCACAG
>JBIPMC010000202.1:0-4235 GCA_044369345.1 Terrimicrobiaceae bacterium | reverse complement strand
AGGCGAAATTATCAAGGTCAGCACTACCGACGGCACCTACATGGGCCGCGCTTGAGGGAAAAATCCCATTGACTTGGTAGAATCTTCGACAATCTTTGGCATCCTATGAAACAACTACTCCTACTTGCAGCCTTCATCGCTGCGTTCTCCGTCTCCTCCGTCTTCGCCGACTCCTGCCCCGGCAGCAAATGCGGCGACAAGGACAAGGACGACAAAAAAGACACTGAGAAGAAATCCTTCTCGGTCCAAGTCGACCTGTAATCCAAGGGACTTTCCCTTCAACGAAAGCGCGGGCGGTCGCAAGACCACCCGCGTTTTTATTTTCCCAAAACTCCCCTGAAAATGATTCCCCTTTCACCTTCCCGGCCCGCTGCTGAGTTGCTTTCGCCGAGCTGAAGCCTGACTCCTCCGCGCGGCGCACGAGGGCGGAGTTTTTGGGTTGGCTTCCGCCCGCGTTTCGCAATTCCGCGCACCCGGTGGGCCACGCTCGCCAGTTCAGGCACCGAGTAGCCCTTCCTTGCCCGCCAGCATCGTGTGCAGTTTTTTAAACAACTCCTCGATCTCGCTCGACCCCGCGTTGCGAAACTCACACTGCTGCGCATCGAGGATTCCCTCCTCGATCAAGCGCCGCACCACCCAGCCGTCGAGTTCCACCCAATGCTTCTTCCAGGCCGTTTTCGGATCGGGTCGGTAATATTCTTGTTAAGACCATGCAATTTAGTGGTTAAATGATCAATTCTTATGGCATTTCATTGTTATGAAAAATGCTTATATCATTTGTCTGTAGAAGATTGTAATCTGGCATAGTATTTGCTTAAAGCGGTTTTTTCGAAAACCACAACATATGGTGGTTGTAAATTATTTTATGCCAATGGGTGGTATTTTTTTTGATTGCCCTTGCAGCTGTGGCATCATAGCTCGCATGCAAACCATCCACTCGACATTGATGTGCCCACCATACAGATCGCATGGTGGGAAATCTGCATCTTTTTCTCGCGGTCGATCAAGCCGCCCCTCTTTTAGCGGAGTTCTCCGCATAGCCACTTTCCCGCCACCACCCGACCATCCGCACGATGCGGCTGGCCGATTAACAAAACCCGTGGCGGGAAATTAGAAAGACAAAACTATGAAATCAATCATAGTCAAACACGAGGCGCTGACAGAGGCGCAGCTCACCTCGATTACGGATAGCCTCAACACCCTGAATACCACGCTGGATTTCCTCGTCGGGCTCACCCCCGAGGAGTCCCAGCGGTTCATGAAGATGGGAAACAAAAGCCGATCCTTTGTGGAAGACGCCATCAAGGTCGGCATCGAAAACCCCGGCATGCTACCCCGCTCGCTGGATCCCGTGCGGCTCGGTGGCAAGCTGGCGCTCTCGGGTCAACTCCGCGACATCCATCGCACCGTGAGCCAGCTCAATGAGCGGCTCTACGACACGCTGATGGTGGCCGGAGCCGAGTTGTTCGATGATGCCCGCCTCATCTACATGCTCACCAAGACCAAGGTGAAGCCCGAGGGGTTGGTTGATGTCAGCGATAGCATCGGCCAGCGCTTTGCAGGACAGGGCAACCGCAAGGCCAAAAACCAGACCACCCAGGAGAAGGCAGCGTAGCACAGCAGGCCTCAGGCCCGCCACACCACGGGGTCTATCGGGTTGCAGCCCGGTAGGCCCCAATTTTTTTTTGGCCAGTATGCGATTGCCCTGTTCGGAGCTTAACAAAGAACTACCCGCCTCCGGACACAAGCGAAATTCTTCAACCGCCTGCAAAACCTCGCCCAACCGACGCGGCAGATCACTGGACTAACCTTTTTCGTCAGTCAAATGTCTCTAATCGTTAGTCGACTCACGAATTCCGTCAGTCCACTAACCTTTTTCGTCAGTTCACTCACTTCCGAGGTCACTCGACTAATGATTTTCGTGAGTCCACTGAGCTTTTTCATCAGTCGACTCACGCATTTGGTCAGTTCACTCATGCCTCGCGTTTGTCCACTTACAAATTCCATTACTTCACTATCGTTTTTGCATAAATCACTGGCCGTGCGGCTTGGTCCGCCGACGCTGCGAGTGAGTCGACTCACGAATTTCGTTACTCGAGCAACCATCCGCACGCCGCTGCCAATTTTCGGCCTCAAACTCACACGAAGGCGCAAAGGCGCGGAGAAAAAAACTGGAAGGCGAATGCGCTGCAGCGCCCATCGATAAAATGGTAGGGTTGTTTCGCCGAAACGACCCAAATCAGCGGCAAAGCCGCTCTTGCCCGCGAATGAAGCGAATCCCCGCGAATAAAAACCAAGGCAGACAATCTTTTGTATTTTCTCCCTCCGCGCCCCTGCGCCTCCGCGCGAGATCTCGATTCCGCTTTCCACACCCTCATCTGTCTCCGTGTCCTCCGTTTCTTTGACTCGCCCGTGCCCACTCCCTCGCCCTTCGGGCCAATCTGCGATTGCTCTATCTCGTGCCTGCCCCGGCGCTCGGTTGTGGTTAAATTCCCGCTCCCCCTCCGCGTGAGCCATTTCCGCCCCTCGGTTGCCGCTCTCAAATTTTCACCTACCCTCAGGGTCTTGTAAGATTCGTTTTTTAGTTGGCTTCACGATTCTTGAGGGCTAACTTACGAATATGACTCCCGATTCGCTTCTGGATAGAATTACCGTGGAAGCTGGTAAATGCGGAGGCCGTCCTTGCATTCGTGGTTACAGGATTCGGGTCGTTGATTTGCTTCAACTCCTTGCTGCCGGTGCCACGCGAGAGGAAATCCTTGCCGATTATCCTTTTCTTGAGCCCGAGGATTTAACCGCCGCGCTGACCTACGCCGCGCTCCAAGCCGACCATGCCGTGCTGTCGCCAGCCGCTGCATGAGGTTTCTGATCGATGCTCAACTCCCGCCCACGCTTGCCGATTGGCTCAAGCGCATGGGCCGAGATGCCTCTCACGCCCAGCACTATGAGCAAGGCCGGATGACAGATGTGGAACTTCATCAGGTCGCCATAGCCGAGGATCGAATTCTCATAACCAAAGACGAAGATTTCTTTCATCTTGCCTCCCGTCCGGGCGACCGCCTCCGCCTGCTTTGGTTGCGCTTGGGAAATTGCAGAACGAGACCGCTGCTGACAGCTCTCGAAAAAGTTTGGCCAGACATTGAGGCCGAATTTCAAAACGGCCAACGAATCATCGAAATCCGCTAGGGCTCCTCTCATTCCAGAAGTCCAAAAGCGGTTGGATTTTGGCGTGCGGCAAAATCATTTTGATGGCGTTGCACCTCTGCGGCCTTCAGAGGGGGCAGGGCGTCCGCGCCCATCGAAAAAAATGGTAGGGTCGTTTCGCCGAAACGACCCAAATCAGCGGCAAAGCCGCCCTTGCCCGCGAATGAAGCCAATCCCCGCGAATAAAAACCAAGGCAGACAATCTTTTGTATTTTCTCCCTCCGCGCCCCTGCGCCTCTGCGCGAGTTTGCTTGGCTTCATCTGGCGCTCTTGAAAAATCGCATGGGCGATTCTTGAAAAAAATCTTCCAACGGCATTCCCCCGCTGCCTATCAAAAAAGTAGCTTCCGGGGCGAACTCCTTCCGGAAAGCCTGCAAGCCGCTTCTGGCCTGGCGCGGGGCGCCGCTCTTCACCTCGATGCCCACAATCTCCGAGCCCCGTTGAAGCACGAAATCCACTTCCACGCCACGCTCCCGCCAATAGGTCACTTCGACATTGCTCCCCGCAAAGGAATTCCAGAGATGGGCGCCGACTGCCGACTCCACGAACCGCCCCCACCGCGCCGCATCTGCCCGCGTTTCATCGAATCCCACCATACTATTCGCGCTCATCAGGGCGGTGTTGAGCACTTGCAGCTTCGGACTGGATCCCCGCTGGCGAATTTTTCCGTGAGTGAACTTCTGAAGTCCTGCAAGCATGCCAGCCCCTTTCAGCAACTCGAGATAATGCGCCAGCGTTACCGTATTTCCCGCATCCAGAAGCTGGCCGAGCATTTTTTGATAAGAAAGAATTTGGCCGGAGTAATCACACCCGAGTTGAAAAAGCCTTCTGAGCAAGGCGGGTTTGTCCACCCGAGTCATCAGGAGGATGTCGCGGGAGATGCTTGTTTCGATCAGGGAATCATTCACATAGCGGTGCCAGCGCTCCGGTTCTCCAATCAAATCCGCCGCTCCGGGATACCCTCCATAAAAAATATAGGTATCCAAATCCCAACCGAAGGCCTCGTGCATCTCCGCGAAAGACCAGTGCGG
>JBIPMC010000201.1:0-4237 GCA_044369345.1 Terrimicrobiaceae bacterium | reverse complement strand
CGGAATGCTCCTGCTTTTAGCGGCCGAGCCGTTGCTGGAATCCGCCATGGTGCAAAACGAAACCAGCCGACTCCTCCTTACTCTGCTGGCTTACCTCTGGGCCACGGCGGGATTATTTTTTGTCGGAATGCCCTACCTGCTCCGCGACCTCATCGCCTGGTTCACGGCAAATCCCCTCCGCTGGAAAATCTCCTGCCTCGGCGGCATCGCCTACGGCGCGGCCCTGATCGCCTGCGCCACGCTCTGGTGGTAGAGGTTCCCGCCTCCTATAACTCCCGGCGATGAACGACAGCATCCAGAAGCTGACACGCGAGATTTGCGCGTTTCGTGACGCGCGGGACTGGGCTCAATTTCACAACCCGAAGGAAATGGCCGTTGCCATCACGGCCGAGGCCGGGGAACTCCTTCAGCATTTCGTTTGGCAAAATGGCGAGCAGTCCCTCGCTCGTGTAGCTGAGCGCCGCGACGAACTCGCCTCCGAGATGGCCGATGTGGCGATACTGCTTTTCGAGATGGCGAAGGATTGCGGCATCGACCTTGCCGCCGCCATGCGCCAAAAGCTCGCACGCAACGAGCAGCGCTACCCGGCGGACAAGGCGCGCGGCTCGAACCGCAAATACAACGAGCTTTGAGCGAGCCAATACCGCACCGTCGCCGCCCCCGCTACCCGGGCAAATACCCGCGGCGCTTCGAAGAAAAATACAAGGAACTCGATCCCGAAAACCACCCCGAGACGATCACCAAAGTTCTCGCTTCAGGAAAAACTCCCGCCGGATCGCATGTGCCAGTGTTGGTCCGGGAAATCCTCGAAGTCCTCGATCCCAAGCCCGGCGATTTTGCGGTGGATTGCACACTGGGCCATGGCGGGCATACCCGCGAGATTCTTCGTCGCATCATACCCGGCGGGCGCCTCCTCGGCCTTGACGCCGATCCGATGGAACTTCCGAAAACCGAAGCGCTCCTGAGAGGCGAGGGTTTCGGTGAAGATTGTTTCACGGCGAGAAAATCGAACTTCGCCGGCATCCAAGCCGCGCTGGCGGGTCAAGGTGCGGATATGATTCTGGCGGACCTCGGCGTTTCCTCGATGCAACTCGACAACCCTGGCCGCGGATTCACTAGCAAACATGCCGGCCCCCTCGACATGCGAATGAATCCCACGCGCGGCATCCCAGCTTCGAAATGGCTGGAGCGAATCCGCCCAGCCGCGTTCGCCGAAATTCTCCGCGAAAATGCCGACGAGCCCCAGGCCGACTTGCTCGCGCCCGTGCTGGCAGGTCGCTTTTTTTCCTCCACGATCGAACTCGCCCAAGCCATTCGTGAAGCCCTCTCCTCTCGTCTGGAGTCCGAGGTGAAAAAATCCGTAACCCGAGTTTTTCAAGCCGTACGCATCGAGGTGAACGAGGAATTCGCCGCGCTCGACACGCTTCTGCGTTCGCTTCCGTTCATTCTCAAACCCGGCGGCCGCGTCGCGATCCTGTCGTTCCACTCCGGCGAGGACCGTCGGGTGAAGAAGGCATTCCAAGCGGGACACCGCGAGGGCGTTTACTTGGAGATCGCGCGGGATGTCATCCGGGCCACTCCCACCGAGTGCCGCGCCAACCCGCGCGCGACCTCGGCCAAGCTCCGCTGGGCCCGCCGCTGAAAATCCCGTTGCCGCGACCGTCATTTTCCATTTCGGTGGAAAGCATGACTTTTCTCCGCCTGCTCAGCGTTTTGATTTTCGCGGCACTCGCTGCGGCATGCTCCACAACTCCCGCTCCGATATCGCAACAAGCAACCGCATTGCCGCCTCCCATAGCCGCTTCTCCTGCGGGCGCGCCGGATGTTTGGCCTGCGAACGCCCCGGAAATCCTCGCGCAGTCGGCCATCCTGATTGATGCCCGCAGCGGGAGGGTTCTTTTTCAAAAAAACGCCGATGCCCAACGCCCCGTCGCCAGTACCCAAAAACTCCTCACCGCTTTGCTGCTCGCCCGTGCTGGAAATCTCGAGGAGATCGTCACTATCGCACAGCCCGAAACGCACGCAGAGCCCGCAAAGCTTGGTCTCAAGGTGGGCGAACGCTACCCGCGCCGCCAACTCCTCGAAGCCGTGATGGTCAAAAGCATGAATGATGCCTGCGCGGCACTCGCCCGCGACCACAGCGGATCGGAGGAGGCTTTTGCCGAAAAGATGAATGCCACAGCCTCCGCGATTGGCGCCAATTCCTCGCACTTCGCGAACAGCAACGGCCTGCCGGCTGAGCAATACTCCACAGCGCGCGACATCGCACGCGTTGCCTTTTACGCCTACCGCAATCCCGAACTCCGCGAGATGATGCAAAAAAAGGAATCCCGCTTCCGGCACAACAACGGCCGTATCTCCTTGCTCGAGGCGACCAATTTTCTCCTCAGCCGCTCACCTGCCTTCAACGGCATGAAGACAGGCTACACGAACGCCGCCGGGCGCTGCCTCGTTTCTAGCGGCTGTCTCAATGGCCGTGAAGTGATCCTTGTCCAACTCGGCAGCAAAACGAAATACATCTTCAACGACGCAGCCCGCGCGATGGCCTGGGCGCCTCCCGAACCCCTTTTCTTTACCAACGGAAGCAACACCGTGATTGGCGACTCGGTGTTTTAATCACCGCGATATTTCGATCGCGCCCATTTGCTGGGAGAGGCCCCAGAATGGAACGACCAAGCGCGAATCGGCCGAACGGACGGCACGGATGGTGTTCCACGCACAAGTCGCCGCGAAAGCTTCAAAGTTCGACTCGCCGCAGGCGTTCGAGAGATTCCGGCCTGACAACGCTTTCGCAACCGCCGGACGAGTCCAATTTCTCGCCGTGTCGGCGAAAGGCAGCGAGGGGTCAAATTCACCGACGAGGGTTTCGGCCGCCACAGAAGCTTGAGCTCGGTTGCGGAAGCTGAATCCGTCTGCGATGCGGTGGATTTGCGCGAGAGCATCGGGAGATTTTTTCCCAAGAAGAATCGCCCCAGCTCCTTCGGCAACGCCGGTTTCAGGCTGGCTAGCAAACCATCGCGCGGATTGCATGACATCCAGAAACACGGGATCAAATTCCTCGCCGCCCACGACAATCACATGTTCGACATCGCCGTTCGCGAGCCAGAGCGCGGCAGTGCGAAGAGCGGTGCTCCAGCAAGAGGTGTCGCCTGTTTGGGAGTAAACCGGCCCGCCAATTTTGAGTTCGGAAACGACATGGCTGAGCGGCGTGTTAACAACGGTTTCGGGAAAAAGAATCGGGCTCGCGAAGCGGCGTCCATCTGTCGTGAGGCCCTTGTAGAAGCGAACAGAATAAACAAGACAGCCGATGAAAAACGCGCCAACGAGTCCCACGCGGGAGGGATCGATATCAGGGCGGGACTCGAGGATTTGAGCAACGGCTTCAATGAGGTGGTGCGAGAGCGGGCTGGCGCGGCGTAGCCTCGGGCGCATTCGCCAACGGTTGAAGGGCTCTGCAGCGAGATCGATCGTGGCAACCTCGCGCGTGATGGCGGGGTTGGTGATCTGTGCAACTTGGCGGCTTGACCAAGCCGCCTCCAGCAAGGCGGGATCGCTTCCTCCCGGGCAGGACACTCCGACAGCCAAAATGGAAATCGGTTCTCTCATACGGCGGCAAGGAGAAGGGCGGCGTTCGAACCACCGAAACCCAGGTTCACGCTCAGGACGACGGGTTTTTCCAAAACCTCGCCGGGCTGTGCGAGCCAGCCTGCGACTTCTGGAATCGGAGTGGTGGTTTTGATTTGGGGAGGAATTCGGCGGGTTTGCAGCGCGAGGAGCGAAAACACCGCCTCGAGGGTTCCAGCGGCGCCAAGCGTGTGGCCTATGGCGGCTTTTGTGGAGACGAGACGCGGCGGGGAATTTTCAGTAAAAACTCGAGCGAAGGCGGCCGCTTCGGCGCTGTCGTTGAAGGGCGTTCCTGTGCCGTGGGCGTTGATATGTCCGATCGCCGAATGTTGAAGCCCGGCTTGATCCAGCGCGCGCCGGATGCAGATTTCAAGCGGCCCGCCGGTCGGATCGGGCTGGGTGATGTGGTGAGTGTCGGTCGTGTGGCCGTAGCCGATGATGCGCCCCTTGATTTTGGCACCTCGCGCGGCCGCGTGGACGGCGCTTTCGATCACTAAAAATGCTGCGCCTTCACCGAGCATGAGCCCGCGGCGGTTGGCATCGAATGGGCGGCAGTCATCGGGCGCGAGGGCCTGCAGGCAATCGAAGCCGCAGTAGACCAATTCGCAGAGAG
>JBIPMC010000463.1:0-4262 GCA_044369345.1 Terrimicrobiaceae bacterium | reverse complement strand
TATCGGTTTGTCTGTCTTCCCGCCCGGTAAGTCAAATAATTCATGATATGAATATTTTGTGTGAGTTTGGTAATGAATCGGACGAAAAAAAAAATTGAATATCAACAACAATGTGTTTTTTGATTACCCCATATTTTGATACACACCTCATAATTAAATACCTCATAGGTTAGCTGAGGTACTTAGAATAGTTTAGATCCAAGTTATTGCAGTCATTGCATCCGCTCGTTTTTTCAGCAAGATTGATTCTTGCAATCTTGCAAATTCGATATATTTTTTAAGTTGAATGGATGGTTTGAATGATTTATTCATGTCGATAGGCTTTACTAGGTAAAGACCTGATAATGTGCGTGCACGGGATAAGACAACATATTCCCAGTTTTTGAATCCGGTTGGCCATGATGTTACAATGATAACATCTTTCGACATACCCTGCAATTTGTGGCCTGTGGTAGCATCGTTGCTATTGGCTGGAATTTGTCTCATCCTACAATTGAACAGGATTTTTTGTTTGGACCCAACAAATTCTCTGACTGATACTTTTGTTGAGAATAGCTCAGGCTCAAGTTTGAAGTTACGATCCTTCAAATCTGTTGACAATTTCCTTTTCAAGTTTTGAAGATCTGATTGAACTTGTTGTATACTTGTTGTATTTGTCTTTGGTAGTGATTCCAGGGTACATTTCAGTTGATGTATTTGTGCTTCTAACTGTACAATGGTTCCAGGTTTGTTGATATGTTCGCATTCCACCCATTCAACATCATTTGCATTTACTGTCCATACTTTCTTTCCATAGTAATTTTTCCATCTATAACTTTGTGGATTATGCTTGAGTTTTACACCAAGTACTTTGCATAAAGTACCATTTCCTCTTGGAACTTTATCTTTCAAATGTTTGTTGTCAATACACATAAGATAAGCACCAACATATATGCACAATGCTGGATCAATGTGTTTTGTTCCCCAAAGCACATTTGCATCACCACAGGTTGTAATAATCCGTTGTTTTAAATGTTCATCAACTCTCTTGTGGGCATTTGTAGCCACTGAACTTGTTATATCTGCCTCTATAATTAATGTATGCTCTGGTGGATTTTCAGTGGTATTTATTGAAGGATGTGTATCTTCAATGTGTTTTTTAAATATTGATGCTTGAATGGAATTGCGATCTTTGTTTGTTGGACATGCATAACAAGTGTCTCCTGGTGGTCGATATGAAAGATGTGTTCATCAAGGTACGACATAGGTAAGACAAATTATTCACAATTCGAATAATTTGATAGGTATTATGCACCAAAAAAAATATACTCACCTTGTAGCATTGATGGAAGTTCAAGTCCATCATATCCAATCACTCTAGTATTGATTCTTTTTCTATCTTCAACATCTAAGTCACCCTCCCACATTCTCTTTAGCATACGGCCATATTCTGGATCTTCTTTAAATCGATGATCATTATCTAATATAATGATGGCATTGATTTTCTGTCGCCACTCCATTGATGAAAGAGTTGAAAACATAAGATCAGTTTCCTTTGAACAAACAGGCTCCATTTGTCGGAAGTCACCTATAAATATAATTGTAAATCCACCAAATGATTTGTTTGCTTGTCCAATATTGGTGAGTTTCTTGTTAAGCATTTGTAGGGTACCATCTCCCATGAATGATACTTCATCAATGACAAGAATTCGTACATCCTTCCACTCTTTAATGTCATCATCACAAATTGCTCTTTTTTGATTGAGATAAGCAGTTCTTGAAATTGTGGTACCACCAATTAATGATGCAGCAGCTCCCGTGTATGCAGTAAATAAGAATGTGGAATCGCTCCACATGATACCAACAGCAATACAAAATTCATAACAAAATTGTTCTGCAACTTTTACGGCTGTGCTTTTCCCTGAACCAGCTGGCCCAGTAAGAAACATGAGTAATTGTTCTTGACCACCTCTTGCCCGTAATTTGTCCACGATGTCTTTAATTGTTTGAGTTGATGGGTTTCCTCCAACAGTTTTTTGTAAAGATGTGAACAATGTTGTACTTGAATCATTTCCATCCCTTACCAGACTAAGCAGGAAAGTACATGCTATCATTTCATATGCAATATACTGTTTTTCATCAAGTTTTGTTTTTTCTAGGTGGGCAACTTTTCTTGCTACTTCTTGCAGTGTTGGAACAGTAACGTCATTTTCCCTTGCCATTGATCTTGACCTATAAGTGTCTCCCATATCAGAAGTTGTGTAAACGTCACAATAATTCGTCCATCCTACCAGAGTACCAGATATTAGCTTGAGCATTGTTGAGTATGTTCTTTTTCTATTGAGTGAGATGTTGTTTTTTTTTGTTTCTACCTCTGCATTGATATCTTGCTGTCTCACAGTATTTGTTTGTCCTGGTACATCCTCTTTTACAAGAGATTCTTGTGATGATAGTCTTGCATGAATGATATGATTATTTCGAAAATTGCATCTGTTAATAATTTCCAAATGAGATAATTCTGATGATAATAATATATCATCAAAAGAGCAATTGTTATACCCATCACTGAATTCAATGACAATGTAAAGTAAGAATAATGATCAAAAAAATCGTAAATTGAAAAATTTGATTGTAATAGCTTACCTTAAGTCAAATCCCATTTCAAGGATGTCTGGTTCATTATTTTCGTTTATAGTTTTTTTGTTCTTGTTTGTATCATGGATTGGTTTTTCATTTTTTGTGGTCATAAAAATTGGATCATTGGCACGTTTGAGCTGCTTTTGTACAGTCATTCTGTCATTTATATTTTGGAGAATAATAAATCCTTGTTTTGAAAACTTGGTGATCTTTTGCGCAAGATGTCTTTGTAACTCTTGGTAGAATCTTTTCCAGTAGCTTTGTTCAATCGTCAGGTCATTCAAACATCTAAATGGATAGAACATCAGTAGCGCCATCTTAGCATAAATTTCACGTTTGTGAAATGTCTCCTCTGTTGGTTTTGTTGTATTTAACTGGAGATCCTTTAATAGACAAAGTTTCTCTTTTGGCAGAGAAATCCTTGGTATAGTTGGACATTTCAATTTCATCAGATAACTGAATTCATGCCCGGGGTGTGTTTCAGAAAATTTATATCTATCTTCACCTTCTCTCTTTAAACTTTTGAATACCTTTCTGTATCCTTGTGCCATTTCATAGAAAGACATCATTTCAAAATTTTCACTTAATGGACGATGAATGTAATCATCAGCAAGAGAGTCTGCCCAAGAAATTAGCTGCCCATTGTGTAGTTTGTTTGTTCTTATGCGTACGTTGATATCTTGTCCCTCAAGTGTTGCTTCCATTTGACCTACTAACAACTCAGAAAAGTCATGTGAAAACACAAAGCGTGAACCGCCATTTGATGGTATTAGGTGCGCCATTGTTGCACTAATTACATTTCTTGTTGTTGCTGCATTTAATCCTGATAGAACCCTACACAGTCCCTCTCGAAAGCTGGATTCTGATGTAACTTGATTGTCTTTTAATGTGCCTTCGAAATTTTGGCCATTGAGCAACATTTGAATCCTCTTCATAACAGCACGTCCTATCCGTAACTGTTTGTCACTATCTTCTTCTTGTGTTGATTTACTTGTGTACAGTGTACTGTAGAACACCTGTGATACATCACCAATTTGTATATTTGTATTGCAATTTAAAACATTCAAGATGGCCGAATTGTGTGGATTAACATACTGGCTACCCATGGGTCTTCTTGGAAAAATTAAGAAAGGGCACATCTTTCTTGTTGATCCATCTAGTGAATACCATAAAATTTCTTTTTCGTTGTTGTCACCTTTATCTTCATGAATGTATGTAGAGGGTGTTGACATAAATGGGAAAAGAAAGCGACACTCGCATCCTTTCTTGAAGCATGATGCTTTGTGACAGGCAGAATGTTCTTCAAATCTATATTTCAGCAAGAGTTCCCGAACATTTTTATTTCCCCAAAATGAGTCTTTTTCAACAGCACAACCATTATCCATATGATATGAAAATGTATATGCTACCATATCCAACCTCTCTTTGGAAAGTGGGATAATCGTATCAGGCCTATAATGCTGTGATCGCTTTCCTGGAATGATGGTATTTCTCCACCTTTGAAGACAATTGTTGATAATACTTGATGTAGAAATGATTTCTTCACAATAAGAGCATGACATAAGTCCTCCGTCAACATCTACACACAATTCCTTGTGACGTGCACGTCGAAATATATATGGATCGCGTTCTTTAAATATTACTTC
>JBIPMC010000200.1:0-4278 GCA_044369345.1 Terrimicrobiaceae bacterium | reverse complement strand
GAGTTTGCCGTTAGATTGCAATTTGTTGACCTGCAATGATATAGTTGGCTTTTGGTATTCCTTGCTGCCGAAGTTGCCCCGGAACGAACGGATGACCAGGGCGCGTGTGGCGATGCCGAAGTTTTCGCGACTAGCGGGGAGTTGCACTTCGGCGTCGGGGTAGGCGATCCACCACGGGCCTTCGCCTTCGAGTTCGAGTCGGTCTACGAGGAGATCTCCGGGTTTCGCCCCGGCGGGGGCGGGCAACTCGGCGATCAAGCCCTTGCGGTTTCCGTAGGCCACGCGCGGGGTGGCGAGGCGGTGGGATCCTCCCATTTTGAAAAAATAGGCGTCCTTTGCGTGGAGTGTGGCTTTGAAAGTGTAGGCTTGCTCGTAGAAGGCGCGCACATAGTCGTCCGAGCGCGGCGAACGGACGATAGACTGAAACTCCACTTCATTCGCGGAGCCATAGTGGCCGCAGTATTCCAGCTCGCTCAAGCAAGGGCCGTGCGCGGAGTAGGCGGCCTTCAGGTTCCGGAAGAAAAGTTTTTTTCCTGAGGCATCCTTGATCTGGAGCCAATCGCCGCCCCAACCGGCCTCGCACCAACGCCACAGCGGGCCGTTTTTTCCGTTGCGAATGAGCATGCCGCGGTTGTCGGTGATGACGACTTCCGTGAGGCTGTTGTCTATGTCAAGGCATTGGGTTTCGCCCCAGCCACCAATGGCCGCCTGGTCCCAACGGCCGTTGCCGCCATAGCCGACGAGGGAGAGTTGCGAGTGAGAGGCCTGCGGGATCTTGCCGTAAAATCCGTAGCTGATTCGGAGAAGGAAGGTGGATTTGCCGACAGGGGCCGGGAGATGCATGTAGGCGCAGAGGTAGCTGCCGAGGTGCCAGTTTTTGCTCAACTGCACGGGGACTCCAGTGGGCGTGCCGACGGGCAGGCAAAGCGTTGGAAGGCATCCTGTAATGCTTTGTGGGTTTTTGAAATAAAACAAAAACGGGATTGCTCCGGCTTCGGCGCCGGTGTTGTTCACCTCGAGGAGGAAGTCGTCGTAATTTCGTAATTCGCGTGCCTCCGGTGCCATGCGATCCCAAGGGCGCTTGATGCGTTGATCGGCTCGCGCGACCAAGGCGTTCACAGCTGTCTCGAAGACCACGGGGAGGTCGTGGCTGAGGATGCGCACGGTGACATCCTTGAGAGGGGGGCGGTTTTCGCGCACATCGCAATTCAGCGAGACACTCTTGCGCTCACCCTCATTCCATTCGCCGGGAAAAGCCTGCGAGGTCTTCCACTCGCGGTAGGCAGTCTTGAAGCGGATCGAGACCTCGGCGTCCTTCCAAAGCGGTGGTTTTTCATCCACCGAGAGGGCATTGTAATTTTCCTCAAAGACAAGCCCTTCAATGGAAGGAATCCCGGCGGGATTCGCGGCGTGGGCGGCGATTTCCAGGGGTGTGAGGGCTCGGCTCCAGAGGCGGATTTGGTCATAAAGCCGATGCGCTAGGAAGTCCGAGTTGCCCGCATCCATTCCCAAAACCAAATCCCCGCTGCCAGGCATGCGCTCCTTGCCGACCTGCTCGCTGTCTTCCAGCTTGCCATCCACGAAAAGGCACAAGGTTTGGCTATCGTAGGTCATCGCGAGGTGGTGCCAAGTGTTTTTGGTGAAAGTCGCGTTGCCGCGCAGCCACCGCCGGTTGCCCTTGCCGCCGCCGATATTCAAGGCTGCCCCGGCGCGGTCGTTTTGCAGGGTGAAACCAAAAAAGCCGTCCTGATTGATATGGCCGTTCCTGCCGAGGATGTAGAGCCAGCCATTCGGGTAAAAGGAGCTCTCGGAAATCTTGAACCAGCACTCCGCAGAAAAACTCCCCGTGTCGGGGATGTTTTTTCCCGAAATGACTACCGGAGTTTTCTCCACGCAAAGCCCCGCACCTTGGCGTCCCGGCGCCGGCCCATCCTGAACAACCGTCGATGGCGAGAGATTCGCTGTAAAAGTCAGGCTGCCCGGCCAGGCGAGGAAATCCAAATCCGCCAATGCACCGAGAGGTTTGCCCGCCTCGTCGGCGAAGCGCACATCCTCCAAATCGTAGTGCTGCACGAAGCGCGCGGACTCCCACAACCGTAGATCCGACATCCGTTCGGAATCCCTCCGAACTCCGGCACGGCAGGCATTGGCGCGGTAAATTCTCCCGTCCTTCTTGACCTCGATCGACAACTCCGCCGGCGGCAGTTTCTCGATCCGACGATTGCCATCGGCGAGGGCCGATGCGTAGTTTTTATTGTCGTCGAGTAGGCCGAAACGCGGGCTTGCGATGTCCTTCACATCGAGCACGAATCCGAAATACCCCGTCTCTATCGCGAGAAAATCTGGCGAGGTTTCCGTGGGATTATTGCGCCACCCGTTCGGCAAAAAGCCGAAGCTGAAATCTCGGGGCGAGATCAACGCCGGTAGTTCAATCTTCGGAGTCGGTGAGGGGGAAGGGGT
This sequence comes from Terrimicrobiaceae bacterium, assembly GCA_044369345.1. Classification (GTDB taxonomy): domain Bacteria; phylum Verrucomicrobiota; class Verrucomicrobiia; order Chthoniobacterales; family Terrimicrobiaceae; genus UBA967. Next base: position 1,818 of record JBIPMC010000200.1, on the reverse strand, counting down.
GGATGGGGAGACCATTGGTGTCTCACTCAATGCGATCGGCGCAGTTACCGAGATCAGGGTGAAAAGAATCCGGGCTTTGATTCGGGGCAGCCATCTCGCCGACTTTACGAGTCGGCTATTTCTCGCAGGTTTTTTAATTCGGGAATGACAGTTCCTCATGGTATTTACCTCCACACGCCAGGAACGGCTTGGTCCTCCTTTTTGGCGTCGATGTAAGTGCTGAAGCAGCAGATGCTGTAGCGCATCCACTCTTGTTTATCTAACGAGCCTGCCTGCCTGGCCGCTCGAGCCCAGTGCTCATGGTTCAATGCATTTCGGGAAAGGGAGCTCATGGGTTAGCGGATTGTTTTAAAGAAAATCCTACTAGACAGAAAAACTGAAAACTCCATGGGGTGGAAGCGATCTTTTCGAGGCGGGGATAGCGTGCTTTGCGGCCCGGGACATGGGACACAGCGAGGCATGCGAGGACTCCGGAGCCGGGGTGGAATTTTCCGACTGGATTGCGGTCAAAGGCATCAGGGATTCCGCAGTGAGTAGGAGTGGCGTGTTTTTGCTCGCAGAGAATTTACGGGATTTTCACATTCTTCGCGGTGTGCAAGCTGATTGGGCCGAGCAGGCCGGAGTGAATGAGCGGCGAGTCTTTGGTGAAGTAGTTTCAGGTGGTGAAACAAAATCGGCCTTTCGAGGGGCGGGGTTCCTTTTTCACAAACCAATCCGGGAACCGCTTCAAATACCCGCCCTGATTGGCGAAGTGGTGCCCGGGCAGCCACTCGCAATCCGGCGGCTCCTGCTCGTCGCCAATGAGCCGGTTGGCCCAGACATTGGTGACCTCGATTTCGAGTTCGTTGCCGGTGGGTTTCAGAAGGCCCTTCGGAATTTCCACGCCCCATGGCGCGGTCCAGACCACCCCGAGGTCGCGGCCGTTGAGGCAAACCCGGGCGATGTGATTTACAGTGCCGAGGTTGAGGAAGAGATTTAAAACGGGAGACTGGAGACCGGAAACCGGAAAGGGTTTGCTGGGCGCTTGGTCTAGTCCTCGAGTTTGTCGAATTTCACCTCTGCGGGCCCGCCCCATTTCGGGTCGAAGCGCATATCCTACGGGCCGGTGAGTTTGGCCACGGGCTGGTGTTCGGTGAAATTGGGACGCGGCTCCTGCGGTTGCGCGGCCTTTTTTCGGAAAACCACAAACCAACTTTGCGCCGGCGCAAATTTCCGCGGCACGACGGTCTTGCCATTCTCGAACCGGAAATCGGAAAGCTCACGCATGGTTCCCGTCACCGGATCCCAAAGCTCGGGCTGCATCCCCTCCACCGTGAACTGGCAGGTGGCATTTCCTCCCGCACCCGCGTGGGCGACAAAAAAGACATGCGTGCCGCCATCGGCACGATGAATACCGCGCACCGGCAATCCCTCGGCGGAGAAACCCACCAGAGCGATTTTGCCCCATTGGAGCAGGGCTTGGCACCTCTGCCAGTATGGGAACAAACCCTTGGCCGGCTCCCACCAGGTCTGCGTGCGTTCAAAGTGCGTGCCCTAAAGCTCCATCGTGGCGCCGGGTTTGTAACGCTCATCCCATGGCTGATGGACAAAACGGTTTTCAGAAGATCAAAATCAATGTGGTTGGTCATGTGTGAGTGTTTTTGTTGGATGTGTTTTGTTGCACCCCAACAGGAAACCACGCTGGCCAGCTCCCAGCGAACTTCGCGCAAGCCCTTTTCTGGGGCCGTGGAGTGCCCCCGAAATTCGGTCCAGTTGTTATGAGAGGATTTATTGGTGTATGGGGTTGGTTTCGCTGTCTTGCGGAGCGTAGGCCGTAGG
>JBIPMC010000199.1:0-4282 GCA_044369345.1 Terrimicrobiaceae bacterium | reverse complement strand
TAGGGATGGATTACGGGAAGCCGTGATTCTCTCGGGTGCGGACCAGAGCGCCGTCGCCGAGGAAATCGCCGTTACCGTCCAACCCGACGAGCTGCCGGAAACCCAAATCGCAAACCCCACCGAGGGAAGCAGCAACTCCCGCCGGACCAAACACCCGAGGCCCCCGCGAGAAGGGCTCATTCCTAAATATCAATAACGACAAATATTTAGCAGATTTATAGCGCCGACATCACCGCCGCGCCCGGCAAGAGATTGGCCTCCCACATCGTCGCCCGCGAAACACTCGGGAACAAACCGAACGAGAAAATTTCCGACTCCCTCGTTTTCCCCACTCCGACGCCCGAGGATTTGCTGGCAAAGAAAAACGAACTCGCCACCACCGCCGAGGATTTGGTCGGCGACCTCTTGAAAGAAATCCAAGAGGACACTGCTAAGGCAGATGGCCGCGCGCCCAACCATGCGGCAAGTGATTTACCATCTGGCTGGGAAACGGTCGAAAGCAACCTCGCCTCTTCCGGTAATCAGGAAAAATCCGGCGCCACCACACCTGACCACAAAAAGCGGGCCGACCGCTCGAGTGTTGGCCGCCAAGGCATGGCCTCGCTGACGGCCAAATAGGCCGATGCCATTTACGCCACGGCATGCAATCTGAGCCAGCGCCGGACTTTCCGCTTGCCCAGGCGCCGCCCTATGGCGATATTGTAGCTTTCCGCGAAGCCGCGCCCCCATCCGTTTCGCGGGCCACCAACCGCTCGGGTGGCGAAATTGGCAGACGCGCCAGACTTAGGATCTGGTGGAGCAATCCATAGGGGTTCGAGTCCCCTCCCGAGCACTCCCCAACTGAAAATCCGAACTCCGCACTTGCCTCACCATCCGCTGCCCACAGAATTTCGGCCTTCGCAAAGGTCAAGAGTTTTTCCCTCGAAACGAAAAATTTTCTGCCCTGAAATTCATCTTTTTTTCTTGTGAGAAATCCGACCGATTTCTATTCTAAGGCCGCTGGCGGAAATAAGTATCGTCAGCATGTGAATAAATTGTGAATAAATTAAATATCATGTATTTACCGCGAAGCCACCGTCGTTCCCGTAGAACGAAGGCCGCCCTTGCGGGACAATCCATGGAAAATAGCCGGATTGGTATCTTAACAGGGTTAACCGGTTTTTTTATTGACTGTTACAAATCAAAATCAAATTCGGACCGATTTTTTAACTTGTTTCGGACCGAACCTCTTTCAATCCTTGCCCCGGTCCACCACCGGTTCGCCGGTCTTGGTGGATAAATGCGACATGCCTAATACCCCAACACAACTTTGGCCTCAGATTTCGAAACACATCCGCGAGCGCGTAAGCTTGGATGGATTTGAGCGATGGTTTTCGAATGTGACCGTGGCCTCGGTCGAGGGTTCAACCCTGCGATTGACTGTGCCGAATCCAATCCACCAGTTTTTTATCGAGAGCAACTACCTCCCGATCGTGAAGGAATCGGTACTCCTCGTCGTTCCGACCGTTCAGAAAGTCGAATTCCAGACCAGCGAGGCTGAAATTTTCGCCACCCCGGCGCCTGTTCGGAAGACAGCCAAGGAAGCGAAAGACAAATCTGTCAAAATCGCGGTTTCCGGGATGAACCCCCGCAACACCTTCGAGAATTTCGTCGTGGGAGCAAACAACGAGTTCGCCCACTCCGCCTCGCTGGCCGTCGGCAATTCGCCCGCAATCACTTACAACCCCCTCTTTATCTATGGCGTAAGCGGCATCGGGAAGACCCACCTGCTCCAGGCGATCGGCCACCATGTCCACGCCCACAACCACTCGGCGAAGGTTGTTTACCTCTCCAGCGAGCAATTCACAAACGAGTTCATCGACGCCATCCAGCACGGCACGCTGGTGAAATTCCGTAAAAAATACCGCCAGGCCGATGTTCTGCTCATCGACGACATCCAATTTTTCGCCGGCAAGGAACGCTCTCAGGAGGAGTTTTTCCATACTTTCAACGCGCTGCACGACGGCCACAAACAGATCGTCCTCTCCAGCGACCGCCCGGCCAGCGAGATCGAAAAACTCGAGCAACGCTTGGTCTCCCGCTTCGAGTGGGGCATGACCGCCGAGATTCAGCCACCGGATACCGAAACTCGCATCGCCATCCTCCGCAGCAAGGCGGCCTCGTTGAATCTCCAGATCGAGCCGTGGATTATCGACTTCCTCGCTGACAAAATCCGCAACAATGTCCGCCGCCTCGAGGGCGCGCTCATGCGGGTGGCCTCCTACAAGTCCCTCAGCGACCGCGAACTCACCCGCGAGGTGATCGAAAACCTCCTTCGCGATATTTTTCAGGAACAAGCCCGCAAAGCCGTCACGATCGACCAGATTCAGCGCCGCGTTGCCGAGCATTTCGATGTACGCCTCGCCGACATGACGAGCAAGCGCCGACCGGCGAATATTGCCTTCCCCCGCCAGATCGCCATGTATCTCTCGCGCCAGCATACAAACTCTTCCCTAATGGATATCGGCGACGCCTTTGGCGGCAAGGACCACGGCACTGTGATCCACGCCTGCAAGCTCATCAAAAAACGCATGGAGGAGGACGAGAAAACCCGCCAAGTCATCAGCCTCCTTGACAGCCAACTCCAGCGCTGATGGCGCGGAGTCTCAGCCCCGGCGGCAAGTCAAATCGCGGTTAGGGCCACTCAGCGCGATGGATATTGTGTATTTCGATCTCGAGACCCAGCGCACGGCCAACGATGTCGGTGGCTGGGACCGCAAGCACGAGATGGGCATGTCGCTCGGCGTGACCTACAGCACGCGCGACGGGATTTATGAGATTTTCGGAGAGGACCAGGCCGAGGGGTTGGTCCGTCGGCTCCAACGGGCCGACCTTGTCGTCGGCTTCAACCACATCCGCTTCGATTACGATGTGCTCATGGCCTACACGGTCCTCGACCTGCGCGAAAACCTCGTCTCGTTCGACCTCCTGCTCGAACTCGAAAAAATCGTCGGCCACCGATTGAAACTCGAGGATGTTGCCCAAGCCACTCTCGGCGTGGGAAAAATCGCCGACGGACTGGATGCCATCAAATGGTGGCGAGAGGGCAAGGTTCTCGCGATCGCCAAATACTGCTGCTTCGATGTTAAAGTCACGCGCCTCGTCCACGAATATGGGGTGAAAAACAAGGAAGTCCTCTACCGGGACCGCGTCGGCCGCACCCAGCGGATCGCCGTGGATTGGAGGACATGATCCAACCCCTCAAAGTCCCCAAAAACGCCTGGCACCTCTACTGGCTCGACCTCGAAGAGCCCTTGCCGAAGGGTAAGGAGTGGTTTTTGCCCACACTCGTCGTGCTTTGCGACCGAAAGGGAACGCCGGTCGCCCCGCCGGAAATCATGGAGGAACTCGACCAAGGCCGCATCGAGAACATGCTCTACAAGGTTTTCGAAAAAACGCCCCCGCCGGACCAATTGCACATTCCCGAGGATGAGGAGTGGGAGGAGGAGTCGTGGAAATCCTTCTCCTCCGAGTGCAAAATCGAGATTCGCTTCCAGCCCGCCGAGCGCAGCGCGCCGGAAGAGTTGAAAGCCATGACTCACGCGTTCGTGATGCGCATTGGCCGTCCCGACAAATCAGGGCCCAGCCCCGCCGAGATCGCGCACGGTTTGGTGCGCACTGGTCTGCGCCTTCGCTCTTCTCGGAAACGCCTCCAGCTTTTCCGTACGGCCCTCGCCTGCGATCCCGAATGTGCCCCGGCGCGCATCGAACTCGCCGATTCCGAATTCACTGCGGGAAATTGGAAAGCCTGCGGCGAGGCCTACGAGGAGATCATTCGCCGTGGCGAATACCTGCGCAACGACCCCGCCACCGTTTGGTGGAAAGACGCGGAGACCCGACCCTACCTTCGTGCCATTTACGGGAAGGCGATGACCTCCTGGCATCTCTCGTGCTTCGCCGAGGCCGCAGCGGATTTAGAGGAGCTCCTGAAATGCAACCCGGCCGACAACCAAGGCGCGCGCTTTCTCGTTCCCATGCTCCACCTCCTCGCCGAAAAACCCGAGAAGGCGGCGAAGTATTTCAAGCGCTATGAAAAAACCTACCCGAGCGATTTCAAGGAACCCTCGTTTCTCTTTGGCTGGGCGCTGAGCTGTTCTCTGGATGGCCACGAGCGCTCCGCCCGCAATAAATACATCGAGGGCATCCTGCGAAATATCTACATCGCGCCGATGCTTCTCGAGATCGAGGAACCTCCCCGCTCGATCTGGTTGCCCACGGACCGCGCGGAGCCGAACTACGCCTC
>JBIPMC010000198.1:0-4291 GCA_044369345.1 Terrimicrobiaceae bacterium | reverse complement strand
GCGCTCCGCATTGCCCCAGGCGATGTTTTTGCCTCAGTGAATATTTCAAATGTGTATTGTCGGCAGGGCCGGTTCGACGAGGCCGTGGAAGTTCTCAAAGAGGTCATCAAAAAAGACCCGCAAAACGCGGTGGCTCACAACTACCTCGCCATCGCTCTCGGCAAGCAGGGAAACAACAAAGAAGCTGAGGATTATTTCCAACGCAGCATCTTGCTCGACGGAAAATACTCGAACGCCCACTTCAACCTCGCCGTGATGTATGCCAACACCGAGCCACCCTCAATCGAGTTGGCGCGTAAACACTACGACATCGCCAAATCCCTCGGCTCCGAACCTGACGCTATCATGGAGCGCCGACTTGCACACATTCCTGCCTCGGCTGTGAAAGACGCGGAACAGAGAAAATAACAATGCAGGTTTGTTCTCTGCAGCGGCCCGAAAACCCCAGCACGGATGCGCCATATTACGCCGGGCGCAGTTTTTCCACGCGAACGAGGGCGTTGTAGTCGGGCACGCCGCCGTGGGCATCGACCACACCTCTACGGATGAGGTTGTTTCCCTCGGGCCAGTGGACTTGCAAATTCCCTGGGGCGATCGGCGCGCAATGCACGCGGCCTTCGTAGCGGCCGAGTTGGTTCACGAGGGCGATGCGGTCGCCGGTGACGACATGGAGTTGCGCTGCATCCTCGGTGCTCATGAGAATGGCATCGCGCGGGGCGTTGTTGAGCGGATCGATCTCGGCGTAGATGAGCGTGTTGAATTGCTTGCCCCGGCGGGTGCTGACATGAAAAACGCCCGGTTCGCGGTGGCGCTGGGGTAGAGAGACATTTTGAAAATGCCCCCGCCCGTCTTCTGTCGGGAAATTTCCGTCGGCGCAAAGGTGCGGCCCGCCATATTGGAAGGCATCGCCGGTTTTGCGAAGGTGCTGAACGCCGTCGTAGAACGGAACGACCCGAGCGATTTCCTCGCGCATTTTCCAACCGTTTTCACAGCCGAAGAGAGAGGCTTTTTCGGGATAGGCCGCCAGCGCGAGGTCGCGCAGGATTTTCCACTCCGCCTTTGCCTCGCCGACTTGGCGCGGGATTTCTGGCGTGAACATCACGCGGCGCTCGGTGCTGGTTTCCATCCCGCCGTCGTCCTGCTCGTAGCGCGTCTTGGCGGGCAAAAGGAAGACCTCCTCCTGCGCCGGAATGAACATCTGGTCGGTGAGGATGATGTCTTGATGCACGCGCACGGGCACGCGACTCATCGCCGCGCGCACATAGTCCGGCTCGGGCAGGGTGCGGAGGAAATTTCCGCCGAGGCAGTAAAAGAGATCCAGATCCCCGCGTTCGCACGCCTCGACCATTTCGGTCGCAGGCATCCCCTGCCAGTCGGGCACGGGGAAGCCATATTCCTTCGAGAGTTTTTCGGCGTTTTCGGGAGTGATCGGTTTGTTGCCAGGGAAGGCTGTGGCGTAGGCTCCCATCTCGGCTCCCCCTTGCACCGAGGAATGGCCGCGGATCGGCATGACGCCGTTTTTGTTGCGGCCGATATAGCCTCGGGCCAGCGCCAGATTTAGAATCGCGAGAACACCATCGCCGCCGAATGGGTGCTGGGTGATGCCCATGCTCCAGACGAGCACGGCGTTTTTCGCATCGCGGATGAGTTCGGCGAATTCGCGCATCGCCGCGCGGTCGAGGCCGGCGTCTTTTTCCAAAGTCTCCCAATCCATCGCAGCCAAGTGCGCTTTGAGTTCCTCGAACCCGGTGGTGTGCCGGACAATGAAGTTATGGTTCACCCAGCCTTCGGCGAAGAGGATTTTCATGACGCCCGATAAGAACGCAATGTCGCCGCCTTGGCTCACGGGGAACCAATAGTCGGCGATGTTCGTGCCGAAGAGTGCGGAGTCTGCATTCGAGGGTACCCAATACTTTTGCATCCCCGGCTCGAAGTAGGGGTTCACGAGTACGATCTTCGTGCCGAGTTTTTTCGACTCGTGGAGGTATTTCGTCGAGACCGGTTGGTCGTTGGCGGGGTTTGATCCAAAAAAAATCACGAGGTCTGCGCCATACCAATCCTTGTAGCTGCAGGTCGTGGCCGCCACTCCGAGAGACTGCTTCATCGCCGCGCCGGAGGGCGAGTGGCAAATGCGGGCCGCGTTGTCGACATGGTTTGTGCCGAGGAATCGGGCGGCCTTCTGCGCCATGTAATAAATCTCATTCGTGACGCCGCGCGCGGTTACGAAAAATGCCATGCGGCGCGGATCAGTGGCGCGAAGCTTGGCGCCGAGGCGTTGGTTCACCTCGTCCCACGAGATGCGGCGAAACCCCAGCGCACCCTTTTCGCGGACCATTGGATAGGGCAGGCGACCGAGCTCGCGAAGTTGCGCGTTGTCCATTTTCTCGAGCTTCGAGACATCAGCGAGGAGGCGTTCGTCCAGCGCGGAGACCGTGTTCAGACGCAGGAGATTCAGTCGCGTCATACAGAGGTGTGGGCCCTTCACTGTCCAATCGTGCAAGCCCGCCACGCCGAGCGCGCAGCCGTCGCACACGCCGCGGGTGACGACTTTCCAAGCGTAGCCAAGATTGTCGCGGTTTTTCCAAACAACCTTGAGCATGTCGCGGAAGTGCTTCGGCTTGGTGAGGCCGACACCAAACGGAGCGCAGCTTTTGAGTTTCTGAAGGAGCGGACGGTGAACAGCGTGGGAAGTTGGCATCTTAAGAAAAGGTGTATGTGGGAATCCTCTGATTTTATCCGAAAAACGACAGAAATATTGTGCGCTGGTGTCAGAATTTAGAATCCTCCACAAAGCCAGCGCGTGGAGGTGACTTTTCCTTGCCGATCGCTTACTGTTCGTCAGGTTTGCTGTCCGTTCGCCCCTGCGGAGCGGAGCAAAAGAACCCAAAAAAAACATCCTCATATGTCAAAAATTGTCCCTCTTATTAGTTCCGGCACCGCCGGTCCTCTCGGCGTCCTGCATCTTCCCCGCCTCTGGCAGAAGGCTTCCTTGGAAGCCGCCGGCAAATTGCATCCCGATTATCCCGGCTGCGGCAAAGGCTACGACTCGATGACGCTCGCAGCCCTCGGCATCGACGAGGCGAAATTCCTCGCTTTCATCGCCACCAAGCCCAGCTACACCCAGCTCGAGACTTGGGTGCGATCCTATCCCGGCGTGAAGCTCGCCAAAGCCGACATTTACAAGCATAACGCCGCCATCCTCGGCTACATCCACGGAGAAGATGTCCGCAAAGGCATCCTCGCCGCCGTCGGCCTCTCCGATGATGGAAGCGTGAACCCTGGCGCGGTTGATCTGAACAACCTTGACGACTGGCAGACCTTTTGGGCCGCTGAGATCAAGGGTTGACCTTTTAAAGATCCTGTCACTGGTGTCCGGTTAACGGAGTTTTGAATTTTTAAATCATCTTGTTTTTCATAGACAAGAGCGGGAAAACGAGTGTGACGGATATGAATTTTTTGGAACGGCGGATGCTATACTGCGCGGATGATATCCGGTCGCTTTATTCTCTCCCAAATTATCGATTTGATTCATCGCGAAACACTGGCTCGCTTGGCATCCCGCTTTCAGGCCGAGTCGCGTGTGCGGCATTTTGGAGTGCGCCAAGAATTGATTTGCATGGTCTTCGCTCAACTGACTTGGCGCGATGGTCTGCGCGATATCGTCGAATGCCTCAACGCCAAGCCCGAGGCTCTTTATCATCTGGGTTTTCGGGAACCCGTTGCCAAATCCACTCTGGCCGATGCCAACGAAAGGCGGGATTGGAGGCTCTGGGAGGCGTTGGCTTTGAGCTTGATTCCAAAAGCCAGAAGTCTTTACGCGAGCGAGGACTTGGGGCTGGATTTGGAAAACACCATCTACGCGCTGGACTCGACGACGATCGATTTGTCGCTGACGATGTTTCCTTGGGCGACATTCCGCACGACCAAGAGCGGGATCAAGGTTCACACCCAGATCGATTTGAGAGGACCGATTCCGGTATACATATTCGTGTCTCCAGCCAGCAGTGATCTTCCCTCGAAAAAGCGTGGAGGGGCTTTTTGTTAATCGGGTTTATGGCTCTGGGGGGATTCGTAGTCCAGCGGGGATTTATAGTCGAGGGCTGAGTGTAAACGCCATCAGTTGTAAAAGCCCTCAATGTAATCGAAAATCATGATTTTCGCCTATTCTTTGGTTTCTGGAATAAATGAGCCGAAGCATTCGGTTTTGAGCGTGGCCCAAAAACTTTCCATCGCCGCGTTGTCGTAGCAGTTGCCTTTGCGGCTCATCGAAGCTCCTGCTTGGTGCTCGGCC
>JBIPMC010000197.1:0-4295 GCA_044369345.1 Terrimicrobiaceae bacterium | reverse complement strand
CAAAAAATCCGCGAGCGCCAGCAGGAATCGGCCGACTACCAGTTCGATGTCGCCAAGCGCAACGCCGCCGTGAAGAAGCTACTCAGCCTTTCCACCTGCGAACTCCCCGAGCAGGCCGTCGCCGTCGAGACCGGCTCGATCATCAAAGACATCGTAGCCGAATCGCAGGCCCGTGGCATGAGCGATGACGACCTCAAGTCGAGCACCGACCAGATCATTGAGACCGCCTCGGAGAGCGCGCGCGAGCGTGTCCGTGCGAATTTCGTTCTGCTTCGCATCGCCGAGCAAGAGAAAATCGAGGAGACCGAGAGCGAGCTTTACCAAGCCCTTTTCGAGACGGCGGAGCGCAACCAAATCCCCGTGAAAAAACTCGCGAAGGATCTCTCTCGCAAAGGTGGCATCGGCCGTCTACGGGAACAAATCCGTATTACCAAGGCCCTTGATTATGTGGTCTCGAATGCTACCGTGACCGAGCTTGCAGAGCCCAAGCAAGAAGCCCCGCAGCAAGCCACAACCTGATTTTTCCATCATGCTAGTCCCAATCGTCGTCGAACAAACCGGCCGCGGAGAACGCAGCTACGATATCTACTCCCGCCTCCTCAAGGATCGCATCATTTTCATCGGCACGCCGATTGATGACAATGTCGCCAACCTCGTGATCGCCCAGATGCTCTTCCTGCAAATGGAGGACGCAAAAAAAGACATCAACATCTACATCAACTCGCCCGGTGGATCCGTTACGGCCGGCCTCGCGATTTACGATACGATGCAGTTCGTCACCTGCGATGTGAACACCTACTGCATGGGCCTCGCCGCCAGCATGGGAGCGGGTCTGCTTTGCGCCGGCACCAAAGGCAAACGCTACGCCCTGCCGAACTCCGACATCATGATCCACCAGGTCTCCGGCGGCGCCCGCGGCCAGGCCAGCGATGTCGAGCGTCAGGTCGAGTTCATGTTCAAACTCAAAAAGCGGCTCAACCGAATCATCTCCCATCACACCGGCCAGACTGTCGAGACGGTCGAAAAAGACGCCGACCGTGACAACTACATGACCGCCGACGAGGCCAAGGCTTACGGCCTCGTGGACGAAGTGGTGAAGTCCCGCAAGGATCTCCCTGACGCCGTCAAAGAAGCTGCAAAAGCCTCCGAGTAACCGCCCATCCAAATGGCCCGCGCGAACAATCTCACCATGTGCTCCTTCTGCGGAAAGAGCCAAGCCGAGGTCCGTAAACTTATCGCCGGGCCGGGCGTTTATATTTGCGACAGCTGTATCACAATCTGCCGCGGGATTCTGGAAAAGGAATTCAAGGACGAGTCCCAGAAAAATAAACCTTCGTTCCGGGTTCCAAAGCCTGTCGAGATCAAGAAAATGCTCGACCAGCATGTCATCGGGCAGGACATGGCTAAGAAAGTCCTCTCCGTCGCGGTCCATAACCACTACAAGCGCCTCAACCAAGCCACGAGCAACCTCGAGGCGCTAAATGATGTGGAGATCGAAAAGAGCAACATTCTCCTCCTTGGCCCCACTGGCTCAGGGAAAACCCTCCTCGCCCGCACGCTCGCCGAAATCCTCGATGTGCCATTTGCCATCGCCGACGCCACCTCGATCACCGAGGCCGGATATGTCGGCGAGGATGTCGAAACAATCATCCTTCGCCTTCTCCAAAACGCCGACTTCGATGTGAAGCGCTGTGAGATGGGAATTATCTACATCGACGAAATCGATAAAATTGGACGCAAGACTGATAATGTCTCGATCACACGCGATGTGTCCGGCGAGGGCGTTCAGCAGGCGCTTCTAAAAATCCTCGAAGCCGCCGTTTGCAATGTCCCGCCCCAAGGCGGCCGCAAACACCCGCAGCAGGAATACATCCAGGTGAACACCGAGAAAATCCTGTTCATCTGTGGCGGTGCCTTTGTAGGGCTCGAAAAAATTATCCAGCGCCGCCTTGGTGGCCGCACGATGGGTTTCAACGCCCCCGCAATCGGCGTGGATTCCGACCTTTCGCGCACCGAGGTTCTCAAGAAAGTCGAGCCCGAGGATTTGATTTCCTTCGGCCTCATTCCCGAATTCATCGGCCGCCTCCCGGTTGTCGCCTCGCTTGAGGAACTCACGGAGGAACAACTCGTGCAGGTTCTCACCGAACCCAAGAATGCCATGGTGAAGCAATACACCAAACTTCTTGGTATGGACGGCATTGGCTTGAACATCACCAAAGACGCCCTCCGCGCCCTCGCCGCCGAGGCGATTCGCAAAGGAACCGGCGCCCGCGCCCTCCGCTCGATGATTGAGCGGATTATGCTCGATGTGATGTTCGATTGCCCCAGCCGCGATGATATCTCGGAAGTCACGCTCAACCGCGCGGTCATCGAAGGTAAAAAAGCCCCGATCCTCCGCCGCAAACAGGAAAAAGACGCGGCCTGATTTTCCCTCCGGATCATGTCGTGGACACACGCTTGGCGAGGAGGCTTTTCTCTGCGTCCCGTTTGCGAGGATTTTATCCTACGGCATGCGGAACGCCTGCCCTACAAGACTCACTCCTCCTCCTCCCGCGCCATGGCGATCACCTCGGCGGCGGTTTTGAAATGGGTCTTCGCGTGCGCTTCCAAAGCCTCCTCGCCTTTGGAACGAATTAACGCCACGGCGGCTTTTTTGACCTGTGGAGAAACTCCACGCGGCAGGCTCACACCGCTCTCGGTTTCCTTCGCCGCCAGCCAGTCGATGAATTTCTCCCGTGCCAAAATCGAAGCGGCTGCGACCGCATAGTCGGACTCGGCCTTCGTGCGCTGCTCCAACTTGATGCCGCGCCCCTTCGCCATCAGCGCCCGCTCGAGCACGCGAACATTGGCAAATTTGTCTGACAGCGCACGGGGGCAATCGGGGCATAATTCGCAGAGATCCTCGATCACTCGAGCGTGCCCCCAAGCCAGAAGGCGGTTGAGGTTTCCCATCTTCCGCTGGAGCTCGTTGTAGCGCGGGGGCGAGAGAGTCACGACGCTGCTGGGCACGCGGTTTCTTCGAATCACAGCCGCCAGTTCGCGGATGCGTTTGTCGCTCGTGATCGCCTTGCTGTCCTGCACCCCGGCGTCTTTCAAAGCACGGGCGATTTGCGGATTCACATACACTCCGGCGATCACCAGCGGGCCGAAAAAATCCCCTTTGCCGCTCTCGTCGATGCCGAAATGCGGCTCGAAAAGCTCGGGCGAGTGCACCTCCTCATAGCCAAACTTTGCTTCGCCCAGAACACGCGGTTCGAGAATGAGTGTGATGAAATCCTCAACTCCCCTCCCCTGAATCAGGGCCTTCGGACCTTTCTCATAAACGGCAACCGTGAGTTTGGCTTTTTTGGCAAAGTAGAGCATGTAAGGCCGCTCCTCGAACTCAAATCCATCGCTCACCAGCACCCCGCGCAAAGCCTCGGCCTGTTCGGGCGTTAACGGCGCAGTGTGGCTGGCGAGAGATTTTGGTGCGGACATCCTGGTGTTTTGCGCGTAATTCCTCCGTTCTGTCGAGATGTTAGAAAAAACCCGCCCTGGTTTCCAAAAAGCGCTGCAGGTGTGGTTCCACCAACATGGCCGTGAACTCCCTTGGCGCGATGACCCCTCGCCCTACCGGGTTTTGGTTTCCGAGTTCATGCTGCAGCAAACGACCGTCGCCGCCGTTCTGCCCTACTTCGATCGCTGGATGCGCGCCTTGCCGGATGTGGGCGCCCTTGCTGCCGCACCCGAGGAAAAAATCCTGAAACACTGGGAAGGCCTCGGCTACTACTCCCGCGCCAGAAATCTCCACCGCGCCTCTCAAGCGATCGTGCAGAATTTCGACGGCAAAATTCCATCCGACCTCGACCAACTCCGTGCCCTGCCCGGCATCGGCCCCTACACTGCTGCTGCCATCGCGGCCTTCGCTTTCGACAAAACCGTTCCAGTCCTCGACGCAAACATCCTTCGAGTCGTCGCGAGGCTTTTCGACTTCAATGGCGACATCACCAGCGCCGCCGGACGCAAGTTTTTAGAAAAAGCCGCAACCGCGCTCCTGCCAAAATCTGGAGGCCGCGATCACACCTCGGCCCTCATGGATCTCGGCGCCACGATCTGCAAATCCGGACCGCCCGATTGCCTTGTCTGCCCCGTGCAAAGTTTCTGCCGCGCCACCGATCCTGCCAGTCTTCCGATCAAACCCCGCAAAAAAGAAACCACCCCCCTGGTCGAGTGGCGCACGCTGGCTATTCGTCGAGACCGCATTTTTCTTATCCCCTCCCCCGGCCCCCGCTGGAAAGGCCTCTGGCTCCTCCCCC
>JBIPMC010000196.1:0-4306 GCA_044369345.1 Terrimicrobiaceae bacterium | reverse complement strand
CGGCGGCTTCCCTGAGCGATTCGTGGGTTCCGGTATCCAGCCAGGCGGTGCCGCGGCCGAGTTGTTCGACCTGGAGTTTGCCTTCCTCGAGATAGCGGCGGTTGAGGTCGGTGATTTCAAGCTCTCCGCGTGGGGAGGGGGTGAGGTTCGCGGCGATTTCCACGGCGCGGTGGTCGTAGAAATACAGGCCGGGAACAGCAAAATTCGATTTCGGCTTTTGAGGTTTCTCCTCGAGCGAAATAACCCGGCCGTCGGGTGCAAATTCCACCACGCCGTAGGCGCTGGGTTCGCCGACATGGTAGCCGAAGATCGTCG
Source organism: Terrimicrobiaceae bacterium (assembly GCA_044369345.1). Taxonomy (GTDB): domain Bacteria; phylum Verrucomicrobiota; class Verrucomicrobiia; order Chthoniobacterales; family Terrimicrobiaceae; genus UBA967. The sequence continues at coordinate 3,991 of JBIPMC010000196.1, read as the reverse complement.
CGCCCTCCATGCGGGCGTCGGCGTTTTCCATAGCTTCGGAAAAATTTTTGCCGTAAAAAATATTGTCTCCCAGAACCAGTGCGGAGGATTTGTCGCCCCACAAATTCCGCGCCGATGTGGTAGGCCTGCGCGAGTCCCTCGGGGCGGGGTTGCTCGGCGTATTGGAGCGAGATGCCAAATTGTGAGCCGTCGCCCAGCAAGCGTTGGAAAAGCGGCAAATCCTCAGGGGTAGAAATTAGCAGAATCTCGCGGATGCCGGATAGCAGAAGAACCGACAGCGGGTAGTAAACCATCGGCTTGTCGTAAACAGGCATGAGTTGCTTGCTGACGGCGATGGTGAGTGGATAGAGGCGAGTACCGGAGCCTCCAGCGAGGACGATGCCGCGTCGCTTGGAGTCGTGTTGCATGATTATTTGGCGGCGCCGAGGCGCTCGCGGCTGTAGCGGGTTTTTGTGATGTCATCGGCCCACGCGCGGTTTGCGAGATACCAATCGACGGTTTTGGCGAGGCCGGTTTCGAAGGACTCGCGGGGTGACCAGCCGAGTTCGCGTTGAATTTTAGCGCAATCGATTGCGTAGCGGCGGTCGTGGCCGGGGCGGTCGGCGACATAGGTGATCTGCGCGGAGTAGGACGAGCCGGCGGGGCGGGGGGATTTGGCGTCGAGGAGCGCGCAGAGGGTTTTCACCACATCGAGATTCGCGCGTTCGTTGAGTCCGCCGACATTGTAGGTCTCGCCGAGGTGGCCTTTTTGCAGGACGAGCCAGATGGCCGAGGCGTGATCCTCGACGAAGAGCCAGTCGCGGATTTGCTGGCCGTCGCCATAAACGGGGAGGGGTTTGCCATCGAGCGCGTTCAAGATCATCAACGGGATGAGCTTTTCGGGGAAATGGTAGGGGCCGTAGTTATTTGAGCAGTTTGTCGTGAGGGTCGGGAAGCCGTAGGTGTGGTGAAAGGCTCGGACGAGATGGTCGCTCGCTGCCTTCGACGCGGCGTAGGGGCTGTTCGGCGCGAAAGGTGTGGTTTCGGAAAAAGCGGGATCGTTCGGCTCGAGCGTGCCGTAAACCTCATCGGTCGAGATATGGAGGAAACGAAACCGCGCGCGGCGGTCGTCGGGGAGGGATTTCCAATAATGCCGCGCGGCGTTCAGCAAACGCAGCGTTCCGGTGACATTCGTTTGCACGAATGGCTCTGGCGAGTCGATCGAGCGGTCCACATGCGACTCGGCGGCGAAATTCAAAATGGCGTCGATTTGATGCTCCGCGAGAAGTCGGGAAACCAACGCCTCGCTGCCAATGTCTCCCTGTTGAAAAACATAGCGCGGGTCGGAGACGAGATCGGCAAGGTTGGCCGGGTTGCCCGCGTAGGTCAGCAGGTCGAGGTTTACGAGTTTTTGAAGCGGAGAGTCCGCTTCGGTGAGCCGTTGCCGGATGAAATTGCTGCCTATGAAGCCGCAGCCGCCTGTGACTAAAATATTCATTTTCCCTAAAACCTTTCCTGGGCGGTGTTATTCCGCCGCATCCTCGCCCTCGGTCAAAACCTCGTCGAGCTTGTCTTCGAATTCATCAAGCCCCGTGCTCGGAATGATCACCGAATTTCTCCGCCCGTGGGCCGACTCGGTGATCTTGAGAAAGCGCCCGCGCTCATTTTGACGCAGCTCGATGCTGAAGTGCTTGCGCTCAATCGTGAGCTCACGGAATGCGATTGTTTCTTCCATAGGAACTTGGGACAGCTAAAAGAACTATCCGATCCCCCCGAGCCCCCGCAACAGCAAAAGGGCGCCCGCTCGCGGGAAGTTGGCCTAGGACTGCAACCGGTGCTGGGGGAGCCTGTGCAAAACTCGGTGCACCACGGGGTCGCCAATAGGCCGACCATGGCCACCACGATCAGCGTGGAAAAGAGCGCGTGGAAGCTGGAGAAAATTTTCAGCGCATTGCTGGAATTCCTCTCCGTGTAGAGCGGACCGGCTCCGCTCAGCAACATGCTCGATTCGAGGAAGGCATTCACAAAATCCAGCCCCGCGATCTGCATGTAGCCGAAAATACCGACGCCGAGCGTGGTTAGCACCAGACCCAAGGCAAAGAGAATTTGGCGCGCCATCCGCCCCAGAAAAACCCGGTGCGAAGCAAGCGGCTCCGTGTGGTGCTCCCAGAGTAACACACCCTCTGCATCGCAGGGGAGGGAATCACCTCGCAAACGAAAAGTTGGCCTTTGGAGCGGCGCCCCCTAACTTGGCGCAAATGAAAAAGCGCTCCCGCGTCAAACGCCTTGCGCGGTTTGTGCTCCGTGGCGGCCGCCGCCGTGTCGGAGCGGCTGGCGCTTTGAAAAAATCCCCGCGCTATTTGCTTTTCGATTTTGACGGCACTCTCGGTGACACCTTTCTGCAGGGATTCGAGATTTTGAACATCCTTTCCGCGGAGTTCGGCTTCCGACCGCTCCCGCGCGAGGAATTAGAAATCGCGCGCGACCTTTCCACATCGGGCCTGATGAAGCACCTCGGCATCTCACGCATGAAGCTTCATAAAATCTCCCGGCGCGGCACCGAGGAAATCGCGAAGCGGATCGACTCGGTGCAAACCTTCACCGGCGTGCCTGAGATGGTTCGCCACCTCCATGCGGCGGGCTTCCGGTTGGGCATTCTCACCTCGAACTCGGAGCCCAATGTGCGCGCGTTTCTGAAAAACCAAAACCTCGAGTTGTTCGATTTCATTGAGAGCTCCTCGAAGCTCCTCGGCAAAGGCTCGGTCCTGCGGAAGCTGATGAAGGCACGCAAACTCAAGCCGAGGGAGGTTTTGCTGATTGGCGACGAGCTTCGCGATATCGAGGCCGCGCAGGAGACGGGGGTCCACATGGCCGCCGTGACCTGGGGCTACAACAGCCGAGCCGCCTTGGAGGCCGCTGCGCCGGATTACCTTTTTGAAACGCCTGCGCAGGTCATGGAGTTCCTCGCCGGCTGGCCTCCGGAGGTCGCTGTCCGGTGAATCCCCTCGCGATCGTTACGGTTTTTGGCTTCGGATTTTTCTATCTCATGGGCGCCATCCCGGCGGGGATGGCGGCGGGATTGTCGGTGGCAGCCTCGGCGTTCATCGCATGGTGTGGTTACGCAACCGGGGCGTGGGTGATGATTTTTTCGGCAGATTCATTCGGGAAATGGATCGCGCGGAAATTGAAAATCCCCGAACAGCCCGATCCCGATACATTCATTTTCAAGGTCTGGTCTCGCTTCGGCCTGATTGGCCTCGGCTTGCTGGCTCCCGTGACAATCGGCCCGCAAGCCGGATGCGTGATGGCCATAGCTTTCGGCGAGAAACCCTGGAAAGCCGCCACGGCGCTCTCCCTCGGCGTCGTGCCGTGGTGCGTGGGATTCGCCTATGCCGGCGCCCAAGTGGCGAAGGGGTTGGGGTAAGGCTGCAGAAAATTGACCACAGAGCATACAGAGCGCACAGAGGAAGAATAAGAAATCATTTCTGGCGGGGACTTATTTGAAACTGGAGACTCTCTAAATCTCTCACTCTGAAAAAAACTTTCCGCCTCTGTGCTCGCTGATTCCTCTGAGGTCAATCCCTCTCAGTTTGCGCGGATGGGGATGAAGGTCACGACAGCTCCGTCGCGGGTTGAGTTTTTTCGGATGTAGGGCGTGGCACGCAGGTGGATCGTTTCGCCCTTTTCTCCGGGGAAGTTTGATTCGAACTGCTCCGCTCCGGCGATGATCTGGCGGGCGGCAGCGGCTCCTTTTAGCAACAGCGTGTGCGAGAGTTCCGTGATGGCGCGGCCGATGTCATGTGGCAGCAGGCCGGTGCGGCGGGCGGCGCTGGGGGTGAAACGCCGGATGCGCAGGTCGGAATCAAGGAAGATCTTCGCTATATCAGCGCTGGAGATAAAATTGTCCAAATCCTCGTTGACCTTGGTAAGAGCCTGGATTTTTGATTGGTGCTCGTTGTTGAGGGTTTGCAACTCCTCATTGACGCTTTCCAATTCCTCGTTCGCGCTCTGG
>JBIPMC010000195.1:0-4362 GCA_044369345.1 Terrimicrobiaceae bacterium | reverse complement strand
GGTGGTGGTGGACCGGTTGGTCGCTCGGCCAGATCTCGGTCAAAGGCTCGCGGACTCGGTGGAAACGGCGTTGCGTCGGGGTGGCGGCATACTTGTCACCTCGCGCATGGAGCCGGGAGCAGGGGATTGGGTGGAAGAAAAATTCTCCACCGATTTCAGCAATCCCACGACGGGCTTCACGATGCCGCGCCTGACGCCGAAGCACTTTTCCTTCAACAGCCATCTCGGCGCGTGCTCCGCCTGTCAGGGCATCGGGACGGAAAGTTTTTTCGATCCTGATCTGGTGATCGACCCAGAGAAGACGATCTCGGAGGGGGCAATCCAGCCGTGGAAAATGGCAACGAAGCGCATGAAGGCCTATTACGCGTCGCAGATCGAATCCCTCGCCGCCGATACTCCTGCACCGATCGACAAGCCATGGCAGGATTTGCCCGAGGATTTCCGGAATTTGCTTTTGCACGGCTCGGGCACTCGCAAAATTTCGATGTCTCTCGGCTCTGGGCGTGCGGTCGAGAAACCCTTCGAGGGCCTACTCGCTCAGATGGAGCATCTCTACGCGACTTCGCAGAGCGAGTTCACAAAAAAACGCCTTCGGACATGCATGGGTCGCCGGGTTTGCCGCGAATGCGGCGGAGCGCGGCTCCGACCGGAGATTCTCGCCGTGACGCTCTCGACAAACGACGGGCGGTCTTTCGGCATCCAGCAACTCTGCTCGCTCACCATCGGCGAGGCCGTCGGAGTGATGGACTCGCTTTCGCTCTCGGCCTCCGAGGCGGGAATCGTTAAGGATGTCCTCCGCGAGGTGTGCGAGAGGCTGAGGTTTTTGAACGAGGTGGGACTGGATTACCTGCAACTCAATCGCGAGAGCGGCACGCTTTCCGGTGGTGAAGCTCAGCGCATCCGTCTCGCCACGCAGATTGGGTCGGGCCTCTCCGGCGTTCTGTATGTCCTCGATGAACCCAGCATCGGCCTCCACCAACGCGACAATGACCGCCTCATCCAAACCCTCCGCGACCTGCGCAATCTCGGCAACTCGGTGATCGTCGTCGAACATGACGAGGACACGATCCGCTCGGCCGACCACATCCTTGACATCGGCCCCGGCGCTGGACCTCGCGGCGGGGAGCTCGTGGCACAGGGAACGCTCGATGAGGTTTTAGCCAGCCGCGATTCACTGACCGCACAGTATCTCAACGGCACAACAAAAATTCCCGTTCCACGCGAGCGTGTCTCCCCGCGCAAAACCGATCTCCAATCCGGCGAAGTCGGCGATGGCTGGCTACGTGTTCTTGGCGCGACCGAAAACAACCTTCAAAACATCGACGCTGCGTTTCCCGTGGCCTGCTTCACATGCGTCACGGGAGTTTCCGGCAGCGGAAAATCCACACTCGTAAATGATATTTTACGCGTCGCCCTCGAGCGGGATCTGCACCGCGCCAAAGCCCGCCCCGGTGGCCATCGCGCAATCCAAGGCATGGAGCAATTCGACAAGGCGGTCGTGATCGACCAAAGCCCCGTGGGTCGCACGCCGCGCTCGAACCCCGCCACCTACAGCGGGGCATTGGGGTCGATCCGGGAATTGTTCAGCGAACTCCCCGCTTCGCGGGTTCGCGGCTACGACTCAGGCAGGTTTTCCTTCAACAACAAAGGCGGCCGCTGCGAGCACTGTCAGGGCGATGGCTCGATCCGGATCGAGATGCATTTTCTCGCCGATGTGTATGTTGAATGCGAGGTCTGCCAAGGCCGCCGCTACAACCGCGAGACGCTCGAGATCACCTACAAGGGTAAAAACATCGCCGATGTTTTGGAAATGACGGTTGATGACGCTTCGCGTTTTTTCCGCAACATCCCAGGCCTCTCCTCGAAACTCGATACGCTTCAGGATGTCGGTCTCGGCTACCTCCGCCTCGGCCAATCGGCAACAACGCTGTCAGGCGGCGAGGCCCAACGCCTCAAACTCGCGGCGGAGCTAGCGAAGCGACCGACCGGCCGAACGATCTACCTGCTCGACGAACCCACCACCGGCTTACATTTTGGGGACATCCACAAACTCCTCGAAGTCCTCATGAAGCTCCGCAACGCGCGAAATACGCTTATCGTCATCGAGCACAATCTCGAAGTGATCAAATGCGCCGACTGGATTCTCGACCTCGGACCAAGCGGCGGTTCAGGCGGGGGCAGAATCGTCGCGCAAGGCACACCCGAACAAATTGCCAATTCGCTCGCCAGTCACACGGGGCGCTACCTTGCCAAATGCTTGAAAGCATGAAGCTGCTCACGACCGCCACAATTTTTGGAACCGCATCGCTTATTTTGGCGGGACCGCTAGAGGACGCCCGCGAGGCCTTGGACAACGGCTTCGCACAGGTCGCCCTCGTTAAGCTCGAGGAGAACCAGCCGAATCTTGGCAAGGCCGGCAGCTCTGCTGCCGAGGGCCTTCTCTACGCTCGGGCGCTTTTCGAGGCCAGCCAACCCGGAGCAGCCATTGAGTTTATCAAGACATCCGAAGTCGATCTCGGGGAGGAAGGCCGCTTTTGGCTCGCGCAGGCCAATGCGGCCAGCGGCGATTGGACCGAGGCGCTCGCCGCCTACACGCTTTGCATGGCGCAGCCGGAATTTATTTTTCGCAACGAGTCTCTGATCGGTCGTGCACGAATGCTGCAGAATCTCGATCGAAACAAAGAGGCCGAAGAGACCCTTGCGCCAACCATCGACTGGCCCTCGTCACCACTCCGCAGCGCTGCAATGCAAGAGCTCGCCGGTCTTTTTCTCGACCGGAACGACACGCCCGCAGCCGAGGAGGTTCTCGGCAAAATCCAACCTGAAACCTCGCAGGAGAAGACCCGTCAGGACTTTCTTTTGGCACGATTGGCGATCCTCCAGCAGGACAATGACCTCGCGCTGAAACTGCTCGCGCCGCTGGTTCCCTTGAATGCGGCCATGGCTTCGGAGTGCACCATCCTCCACTCGACAGCTCTGGCTCGATCCGCCCGGGGGCAGGAGGCGGAAAATTTGCTCGAGGAATTCATCGCGGCGAACCCAAATGCTCCCTGGCTGGAGAGGGTTTTTGCGGAACTGGACAAGGCTTATTCAAATGCCGCCAGCGTCTCCACGAGCGAGCTGAAGCGATGGTCTGAGGACGAGAAGCCCAGCCTCCGCCGTAAGCTGGCAACCTATTATTTGGCGGGATTCGAGGCACGACAGAAAAACCCCCAAGGCGCCCTCGCGCTTCTTGAAAAACTTTCTACCGAACCCGGCACGAATCCTTTCGCGGAGGAAACGCTTCTCGAGCTCGCCACCCTGCGACTCAGACTCGACCTTGGCGACGAAACCCTCTCCATTCTTCCTGCCGCAGGTGGCACGCCGGAAACCGATTTTCTTCGCGGCCTCGCCTTGGCGAATCAATCCCAATTCCTTGATGCCAGTAGCGTGTTTCTTTCCCTCGAGAACGATCCCAATTTCGCCGAGCCGGCCCTCTACAACGCCGCCCTGTGCGAGCTCCTCGCTGACACCCCGGAAAAACCTGCCCGCGCCGTTTTGGAAGCGCGTTTCCCTCAAAGCCGGAGTCTCTCAGCTTTGAAACTCCAAGAGGCATTCCAACAAGTGCGCGGTGGGAAACCCGGGGCCGGCGAGAATTTGGAATCTCTCACCCAATCGCAGGATGCACAAACGGCGGCGAAAGCCCGCCTCGCGCTCGCCGAGTGGAAATTTCAGCAACTCGATACGACCGGCTCGCGACTGGAGCTAGAAAAAATCTCCTTCCAGCCCGAGATGCCCCGCCAGGCAGCGCTCCGGGTCTTTCTCGCCGATTCCGGCGATCCTGGCTCTGAGGATCCGGCGATCGATGAGGCGCGAGGATTTCTTCTGAAACACCCGGATGCTGAGTCCGAGCCCGAGGTTCGCCTCAAGCTCGGCGAACTGCTTTACCGCAAAGGCGACTTCGCGGCCGCGCGAGTGGAACTCGAAGCGCTTGCCCGAAAATTTCCCGACCATCCTAATGAGAAGCCTGCGCTCTTCCTTGCCGCAAAAGCCGCCGCACGCATTCCCACCGCTGATGCCCCGGACGCGGCGATGCTTCTTTTCGAGGAAGTCGCCTCCGTGCCTGGACCTCTCGCCCATCGAGCCCGGCTTGAGCAGGCCGGAATCCAGTCTGCTCGCGGCAAGGCGGATGAGGCGAATACGATCCTCGACAAAATCCTCGCCACAGCACCCTCCGCCGACATGAAGGCCGCAGCCCTGATGGAGAAAGGCAAAAATCTCTACACGATCGGCGACACAGACCCGCTTGCCTACAAGTCTGCGATCGAGGTTTGGAAACAAATCGCGATGGAAAATTCCGATCCCAAATGGCGTAACCAAGCC
>JBIPMC010000194.1:0-4365 GCA_044369345.1 Terrimicrobiaceae bacterium | reverse complement strand
CTAAGAAGTGGGTTTCATTGACGCGGATTGCAGAGCTTTTGAATAAACGGGCAGGTTTTGCCTGCAATCCAACCCAGCAAGAATCGTGCCTATTACATTCCTCAAAAGATTGTTAAAATGTTTTTCAGGGCCGACGACATCGGCCGCCGGTTCAAAAACGACACGGAGCGGCTGGAAAAACTCTTCGAACTCTACACGCAAATGACCTCTCGCCAGAAGTCGGCGAAAGCAACCACCCCATGAGCGAACAACGAAAAAACATTCCATCTGTCTCGGTGACCTACGCTCGGCCCAAGCGAACGAACTCGGCATGCGCCCAATGCAGGAACACGCCTACCAAATGCGCGGCGAGCAGTATCTGCTCATCAAGTCCCCACCGGCCTCCGGCAAAAGCCGCGCCCTCATGTTCATCACCCTAGACAAGCTGGAGAACCAGAAGCTCAAGCAGGCGATCATCGTGGTGCCGGAGAAATCGATCGGCTCGAGCTTCCACGACGAGCCGCTTTCCAAATTCGGCTTCTGGGCGGATTGGAAAGTTGAGCCGCGATGGACCCTCTGCAACGCCCCCGGAGCGGATGGCGGGAAGGTGGATTCGGTGAAAAAGTTTCTCGAAAGCTCCGATCAGGTCCTCGTCTGCACTCATGCCACCTTCCGCTTCGCCGTGGAGCGTTTCGGCGTGGAGGCGTTCGATGACCGCCTGATCGCCGTGGACGAGTTCCACCATGTCTCGGCGCATCCTGACAACCGGCTCGGCGAACATGTGCGGCAATTCATGGCCCGCGACAAAGCCCAACTCGTTACCATGACCGGCTCGTATTTTCACGGAGATGCCGCTGCAGTGCTGCATCCAGAGGATGAGGCGAAATTCGAGACGGTCAACTACACCTATTACCAGCAACTGAACGGCTACCGTTACCTGAAGCAACTCGACATCGGCTATTTCTTCTACGCCGGAAGCTACACGGAGGAGATTCTCAAGGTGCTCGATGCCGCCGAGAAGACGATCGTGCACATCCCGAATGTGAACTCGCGGGAGAGCACGAAAGACAAAATCCGCGAGGTGGAGCACATCATCGAGGAACTCGGAGAATGGCAGGGAGCGGACCCGAAAACTGGATTCCAAATCGTGAAAACCGCCGATGGGCGTCTGCTGAAAATCGCCGATCTGGTGGATGACAGCGAACGCCGCGATCAAGTCGTCTCGGCGCTGAAAGACCCCGCCCAAAAAGACAACCGCGACCATGTGGACATCATCATTGCCCTCGGCATGGCGAAGGAGGGTTTCGATTGGATCTGGTGCGAGCATGCCCTCACGGTCGGCTACCGGTCCAGCCTCACGGAGATCGTCCAAATCATCGGCCGCGCCACCCGCGATGCACCCGGAAAAACTCGTGCCCGCTTCACCAATCTCATTGCCGAGCCCGATGCCAGCGAGCAAGGCGTGGCCGAAGCGGTGAACGACACCATCAAGGCGATTGCCGCGAGCCTGCTCATGGAGCAAGTGCTGGCACCGCGCTTCGAATTCAAACCTAAGAGACCCGAGAACGAGGCAACGCCCGGCTTCGACTACGGCGAGGGCGCTACGATCCCGAAAAATGCAATGTCGGCTTCAACGCGGAGACCGGCCGTGTGCAACTAGAAATCAAAGGACTCGCCGAACCCAAAAGCGAAGAAGCCGGCCGCATCTGCCGCGAGGATTTGAACGAAATCATCACCGCCTTCGTGCAGGAAAAGGCCACGCTCGAACGAGGAATGTTCGACAGCGAACTCGTCCCCGAGGAACTCACGCAGGTCCGCATGGGCAAGATCGTCAAAGAAGCCTACCCGCACCTCGACGACCAAGATCAGGAGGCCGTCCGGCAGCACGCCATCGCGGCGCTGAACATCGTGCAGGAAGCTAAACGGAGCCTCCTCAATGAAGAGCCCGAGCGGTCGCCGAACACGGCTCTCATCGAGGGCGTGAAGAAATTCGCCCTGAGCGTCAAGGAACTCGACATCGACCTCATCGACCGGATCAATCCCTTCGGCGAAGCCTACTCCATTCTTTCAAAAACCATGGGCGAGGAGCGGCTCAAGCAAGTGGCCGAGATCATCGCCGCCAAGCGCGTGAGCCTCTCCATCGAGGAAGCCCGCGAACTCGCAAAACGCGCCGTCCGGTTCAAAGCCGAAAAAGGTCGTCTGCCGTCGCTCACAGCGATGGACCCATGGGAAAAGCAAATGGCCGAGGGCGTCGCCTATCTGCAACGCAAGGCCAAGGAGGAGCGGAGTGAGTAAAAAAATCACCGACGAAGATCTCGAACTCCTCGATGAACTCGGCGTGGAGCCGGAAGCCGCGCATGCAGGCGGCCTCACGCCCCGCGAGCAGCGGATCATTGCTGGCTTCGAGGAAATCGTGAGGTTCTAAGAAGAAAAAGGAAACCTCCCCCGGCATGGCGAAGGGCGCGACATCTTTGAACGCACCTAAGTGGTGCGCCTGGATGCCATCCGCCAATCGGCGGAATGCCGCGCCGTTCTGGAAGGGCACGACAAACACGGACTGCTCCATGCGGCACCGGATGAAACCTCCACCGCACGACTGAACGAAGAGCCCGACGATGAAGCCCTGCTTGCCGAACTGGGTGTCGATCGCGCGGCGGATGTCACCCAACTCGTCCATGTGCGCTCCCACGATGAAATCAAGGCCGCCGAGGAATTCGCCAAAAGAGACAAGTGCCCGGACTTTGATCGCTTCGAACCGATCTTTGAGAAGGTGCAAGCCGAGTTGAAAAAGGGGCTCCGCCAAACGCTGAAATTCCAAGACAACGCCGAGGTCAACCAAGGCGACCTCTTCATTCTGGATGGCCACAAAATTCTCGTCGCCGACATGGGCGAGCCATTTTTGAGCGACTACGGCCGTCCCGATCGCAGGCTCCGCGTGGTCTATGACAACGGAACCGAAAGCGATCTCCTGCTGCGCTCCCTTCAGCGCGCCCTGAACAAAGACAAGGCCAGCCGCCGCATCATCACCCCCGATCTCGGCCCGCTGTTTTCCGGTGAGGCGGAAGCCGGTGATCTGTCCACCGGCCACATCTATGTGCTGCGAAGCCTCTCGGAGAACGAGTTCATCGCCGAGAACCGCTCGGTGATCCACAAAATCGGCGTCACCGGAGGAGATGTAAAAACCCGCGTCTCAAATGCCAAAAAAGACCCCACATTCCTGCTGGCGGATGTCGAAATCGTGGCGTCCTACCAACTCGCCAACATCGCCCGAAAAAAAATCGAATTACTCCTCCACGGCTTCTTCGCCTCCGCCCGCTTGGACCTTGAACTGAAAGACCTTTTTGGCCTCGCGGTGGAACCCCGCGAGTGGTTTCTGGTCCCGCTTCCGGTGGTCGAGGAAACCATCCAAAAGCTCATTGAAGGCACGATCGGCGATTTTCGATACGATCCGAAAGCGGCTCATATCCTTCCATGAGTATAGAACCCCATTTTGCTTTCGACCAAATAAAAACAACTTTTGCAGCATATAAACAGACTGGGGTGTCTTTCAGATTCCAATCACGCTTGAACCCGAATCCTGCAGAATTAACCACAGAGGAAACGGAGAGCACAAAGAGTAAATGAATTGCTCCTCATCGCATCGGATCTTTTTGTCCAAGTCACCGCTTTCATAAAACGCTTCTGTGAATCTTATTCAGCCTGCTCTATTGTCTGAAAATCCATTTTCGGTTTGATTTGTTGCGGGCTTTGCGGAGTTTCCCAGCATCATGAAATTTTGCGGACGCTGGTTTATCGGTTTTGGAATTTTCCTTTTTGTTTGCGGGGTCGCGGGATTTTTATCGAATCCCTCGGGAGCCAAGACGGCTCTGATTTCTGGAGGAACTTTCGGATTTCTTTCGGCGCTGTGGGGTGTGCTGATGTCGCGGGGACTGGGTTGGGCTTGGATGGCGGCACTGGGGTGCACGGGATTTCTGTCGGCGGTGTTCACCTGGCGGGTAGCAGCCGGGTGGATGGCCTATTCGGCGGGGCAGCCGAAGTTGTTTGCGGCGTCACTCATCACACTGATGCTGGTGGGCTCGCTGATTTCGATCGGGATACTGGTGAAGAACCGGCACCGGGGGTGAACCTCCGGCTTGCCCTGAAGCCGACTCCAGAAGAATTAACCGCGGAGAACACAGAGGACACTGAGGGTGAATGAATTAATTCGAATCAAACCGGATCTTTCAATCCAAGCCACCGCTTTCAGAAACGATTCCTGTTAATCCTGGCCCCCTGTCTAAAAAGTCGGCCCTTAAAAACGACTCATCCCGTTTATGGTTAATGCGCTAGGCACGATTCTTGCTGTGTTGGATTGCAGGTAAAACCTGCCCATATCCACAAAAACCC
>JBIPMC010000016.1:0-14206 GCA_044369345.1 Terrimicrobiaceae bacterium | reverse complement strand
CGGGTTCGATGTTGCGGACTTTGCCTTTGAAAATACTGCCGACGATGTTGCGGTCGGTCTCGCGTTCGATGGTGTATTCCTCGAGTCGGTTGTTCTCGAGAAGGGCGACGCGTTTTTCGAGCTTCTCGCAACTAACGATTAGCTTGATGCCTGTTTTTTTCTTGATTCCTAAAAGTCTTTTGACGGCTTCGACGAGCATGGGTTTTTCGGGTTTGGGTGTTGAAGTTTTGGCCGGCGCGGGAGCGGCGACCGATTGGGTGGAAGTGGTTGAATCCTGGGTCGGGGTTTGATTGTGGCGGCGGCCGCGATCTCGGCGTCCACGGCGATTTCGGCGGCGGGGTTGTTCGCCAGTCTGAGGCGCTGGGCAGGAAGGAGGAGGGTCGACCGACAGCGGAGCGGCTGGGCTTTCCTGCGAAAGCTCGGGAATGGCGGTAGAGGATTCGGGGGCCGGAGATTCATCGGTTTTCTTTTTTCTCTGGCTTCGTCTCCTTGGCCTTCTCTTTTTTTCCTCCGAGGAAGTTGAAGAGATTTCCGATGGGATTGGATTTTGATCGGGCGGCGCCTTGCTGGGCTCCGGATCCGGTGGTGGCTGGTTGGGCTTTTTCGACACGGGGTTGGGTTTTGTTTTGGACGCGGCCGGCCTCGTCGGCATCGGCGCGCACGGTTGGTTCGGCGGCGGGGCGGTTTTCCTGGCCGGTGGCTGAGGGGCTTTCGGCAGTCTCGCCGTCGTCGAAGGGTTTGTTGGCAGCGGCAACTTCGCGGCCGAAATCGACGCTCTCGGTGAAAAGGAAATTGCCCTTCGCAGGCTCCAGCGCGGCGAGCTGGATGTCCTCCTTGCCGCTTTTGTATTTCTGGATTCCATCGAGAATTTTCGCGGCAATCGGCGCGGAAACGCCGCCGCCGGATTTTGCGCCTTGAACGAAAACCACCACGACATACTCGGGGTTTTCGAAGGGTGCGAAGGAAATGAACCAGGTGTGGTTGTCCTTGATGCCCGAGCGCCAGAACTGAGCGGTGCCGGTTTTTCCCGCTGTGGGCATCTCCGAGTTTTTGGCGCGGCCTGCAGTGCCGCCGCCCTCGTTTACGACACTCCACATGCCTTGTCGGACATGTGCGATCTGCTCGGAGGTGAGCCCGGCATCTGTGAGTAAATTCGCACGCACGCGGGGAGCTTCCTGCTGAACGACCTGTCCGTCCTGCGAGACCACGCGGTCGATGAGGCGCGGGTAGTAAACCGTGCCGCCGTTGGCGAGGGCGGCGGTGACAACGGCCATTTGGAGAGGCGAGGCAAGGACATCGCCTTGGCCGATTGCAGTGTTCGCCGTAAGGCCGTTCGACCAACGCGCGCGGGGATTCACGGAGTTCAACCACTCTGGCCCCGGTAAAACGCCCGGGGATTCGCCGGAGACAGGGATGCCGGATTTTTGTCCAAGGCCGAGCATGTTCCCCGTCGCTACGATTTGATCGATGCCGGCGGCGTTTCCGAATTGGTAGAAGTAGGCATTGCAAGAAACCTTGATGGCGTCCTCGAGTGAGAGTTTGCCGTGGGTGCGTTTTTTTTCCGCGATCCAGCAGCGCATGTATTTGTCGCCGTATTGCACGCCGCCATAGCAAGCGAAGGATTTTTCATCCAAGCCGGCTCTCATTCCCGCGAGGGCAATGGGAATTTTGTAAGTCGAGCCCGGCGCGTAGGCGCTGATCGCACGGTTGACCATAGGGTTGGTTTCGTCCTTCGTGATTTTGTTCCAATCGGTGGCGGAGATCGAGGGGATGAACACATTCGGGTCGTAGGACGGCACGGAGGCCATCGCGAGGATGTCGCCATTGCGGGGATCGAGAACGACAGCGGCGCCGCGACCTACGACGCGCAGGGCCTGCTCGGCGATCGCTTGGATTTTGGCATCGATCGTCAAGTAAACATTGTTGCCTTGGACGGGTTCGCGCCTATTGGTCTCGCCCTCAATGACGCCCTTGGCGTTGCGTCGAAGAATGCGGGCGCCAGGCTTGCCTTTGAGCTGCTCGTTCATCGAAAGCTCGATCTGCGCCTTCCCTTCGACATCGGGCTCGTAGAAGTTGAACGAACGGAGGTCAGGGAGTTTATCGAGGTCGCGCGGGGTGCCGACATAGCCGAGGAGATGCGCAGCCATCGAGCCGTAGACATACCAGCGCACGGGCTTAACGCTGACATTCACGCCGGCGAGGCCGAGATTTTTTTCGGAAAATAAAGCCATCTCGTCGAAGCTGAGATCCTGGCGGTAGTTGTAGGGAACCTCGCGGTTCGTGCGGTAGTGGATCTGGAGTGCGTTTGCGCTGTAATCTTTCGCGACGCCAAGTTCCTCCAGACGCGGGATCACAGTCTCGGAAACGATTTTCACCACATCGGCCTCCTTCAGGTCGCGGGGCATATTGTGGACCTTGCCGCGGTAGTTTACCATCGGCACCGAGCCTTTAGACTCGCGGTAGGCGCGGACCAAGTCGGGCAGATAGAAATCCACTTCAAAGCTCGCGCGGTTTTCCACGAGCTTGATGCCGTTGCGATCGAGGATTTCGCCGCGCACAGCAGGCAGGCGGACCGTGACTTGTGAGCCGCTGCTAACGCGCGAGGCGTATTCGGCTCCATTGATGATCTGTACATTCCACAGCCGCCAGGCGATGGCGCCCATGCCCAGCAAAACCAGCAAAGCGAGAAAAAGGATCCGTGATCCGGAGCGGGTTCGCTTCATCTCTTGATGGTCCTCGCTTTGCGGGAGCCATCGGGAAGCAAGCGATCCATGTGAGAAAGAGTCCAGTAGAACAATGGCGCGATGAGCGCCGCCATCACTCCCGGTGCCAAAATGCGCCATGTGACGGCAATTCCCCAAATGAATTCACCTCGTTGCCAGGTAATCACCGCGTATTGGATGAAAAGGTAAAACGATGTGCCGAGGGCGCTCATGAGAACGAAAGGCAGGACATTTCCTCCCTTCATGGCGGGTTGGAACCCGTTGGCGACACAGCCGGATGACATGAAATAGAGAATAGAGAAGCCAATCGGGATTTCAACCTTTCCACCCACGACATGCAGATACATCAAATCGCTCAAAAATCCGGTGTAGAGCGCGGCAACAAGCATCGCAGGGAAGGGCATGACCATCGCGGCGTAGAAAAAAACCAGCGGCACGAGCACAATATGGGCACCGTGCATTCCTTCCATTGGCGGCATGGCGTGCTGGATGATAAAAGCCAACGCGGCCCCGATGAAGAGAGCTGCAAGGTCGATCAATGTCTTCATTTTTTTCCAACCAGCACGAACACATCCTCGGTCGAGGCGATATGCACGGCGGGTTCCACGATTGCTTGGCCATCGAGTGGACGGCGGATGAATTCCTTTACTTTGCCGATAGGCACGCCCGGAGGGAAGGATCCGTGCGCCACTCCGACCGTCAAGACCTCCTGGCCGGGTTTGATTTCGGCATTCTTGGACAAAAAGTTCATTTGAAGCAGTCCATTGGCGTCGTTTTCCTGGACGCGAAAACCCGAGACGATGCCTTGCTCGCGGGTGCCTTCGATTTTCGCGCCGATGCGGCAGGTTTCATCGGTGATCAACACCACAATCGCTTCGTTCTTCGAGACCGTGGTGGTTTTTCCAACGAGCCCTGCATCAGTGAGCACAGGTTGGTCGGCCTCCACGCCGTCCTCGAATCCTCGGTTGATTCGGATGGTGTTCCACCATGTGGAGGCGTCGCGGGAAATGACCTGAGCAGGCAGAAGTTTGAAGGAGGCCCGCTCGCGGAAGTCGAGGGCAAGGCGAAGGCGGTTGTTCTCGGCCTGAAGCTCGCGGAGGAGGCTGTTCGCAGTGCGGAGTTGGTTGTTTTCGGAGAGGAGTTGGCGGTTTTCCACCTCGAGTTCGTCGAGGGTTTTCAGCCGCTGGCCGACCGAGCCGATATTTTCTTGGACTGCCGTGCTGGTGCGAAGGAACGGCGAGAAAATCGACATGAACCCGGCTTGCAGCGATTGCATCGCCGCCGTCGACAAGGTCGAAAGATAAAGAACGACCGCGACAACTGCGACAATTAGGGCGATGTGAAATTTGTTCATCCGGGTTCAGGAAGTGGAACTTCCGATCCTCGGAATCAACGCCCGGAGGGACGCTCGGCGGAGACGGCCCTGAGGAATTTGATCTCCGAGAGCGCGCGTCCGGTTCCCTCGGCGACGGCGCTCAGCGGATCCTCGGCAACATGCACAGGCAACCCAGTGGCTTCGGAGAGCAATCGGTCGAGACCGCGCAACAACGCGCCTCCGCCGGCGAGAACCAAACCGCGATCGACGAGGTCGGCGGAAAGCTCGGGCGGGCAGCGCTCGAGCGTGATGCGCACCGAGTCCACAATCGTGGAAAGGGGCTCCAGAAGAGCCTCGCGGATTTCCTGCGAGGAAATCGAAATGGTTTTTGGCAAGCCGGCCACGAGGTCGCGGCCCTTCACTTCGAGGCCGACTTCCTTCTCGAGTTTGTAGGCCGATCCGATCTTGATTTTGATTTCCTCGGCGGTGCGCTCGCCAATCATCAGATTGTAAGCGCGCTTCATGTAATTTGTGATCGCCTCGTCGAGTTCGTCACCCGCCACGCGAACGCTCCGGCTGAAGACAATTCCAGACAGGGAAATCAGAGCGACCTCGGTCGTGCCGCCGCCGATATCGACAATCATGTTGCCAGCGGCATCCTGCACGGGCAGCCCGACGCCGATTGCGGCCGCCATAGGCTCCTCGATCAAGTAAACCTCGCGCGCTCCAGCGTGGGTTGCCGAGTCTTTGACAGCGCGTTTTTCGACTTCCGTAATGCCACTCGGTACAGCCACAACCACGCGCGGACGAACCATACGACGGCGGTTGTGAACCTTGCTAATAAAGTGGCGAAGCATCGCTTCGGTGACCTCGAAATCGGCGATTACGCCGTCCTTGAGCGGACGGATGGCAACGATGTTGCCGGGCGTGCGGCCGAGCATGCGCTTGGCCTCGTTGCCGACGGCAAGGACTCGGTTTGTGCCCTGCTGAACCGCAACAACCGAGGGCTCGCGGAGAACGATTCCCTGATCCTTGACATAGACAAGTGTGTTTGCGGTGCCGAGATCGATGCCTATGTCGCTCGAAAAAAGTCCAAGAAGATTGTCAAACATCTAATGTGATGAGGAATGTTGGCGGCTCGTTTTGTTCGAATGGAGCGTGTTTTGGAGCGCCACGGAGCAAGAGCCTTTTCTATATTATTTGAGCCGCGAACATTCGGATTCGGCTCGGATGGCGTCAATGTTTTTGTTTTAAATTCCCAATACTTGCTCAAATCGCAGCGGCGATCGCATCGCCCATGGCCGCAGTGCCAACGAGTGTACTTCCCGGCGTGTGGATGTCTCCAGTGCGCAGGCCTTTTGAAATCACAGTGTGAACGGCGGTTTCGATGGCTATGGCGGCGTCCTCGCGGCCGAGCGAGAAATGTAAAAGCATTGCGGCGGAGAGGATTTGGGCGATTGGGTTCGCGATTCCCTTGCCGGCGATGTCCGGCGCGGTGCCACCACTTGGCTCATACATGCCGAAACGGGTATCGCCGCCGGTGGATTCCCCAAGGCTGGCGCTGGGCAACATGCCTAGCGACCCGGCGATCATAGCCATCTCGTCGCTCAGTATATCGCCGAAAAGATTCTCGGCAAGAACGACATCGAAAGATTTTGGGTTTTTAATAAGCTGCATCGCGGCATTGTCCACATAGAGGTGTTTCAGGGTCACATCTGG
Organism: Terrimicrobiaceae bacterium; assembly: GCA_044369345.1. Lineage (GTDB taxonomy): Bacteria > Verrucomicrobiota > Verrucomicrobiia > Chthoniobacterales > Terrimicrobiaceae > UBA967. The sequence continues at coordinate 8,449 of JBIPMC010000016.1, read as the reverse complement.
GTAGTTGCGGGCGGTGTCATTAACCACGCGGCGCCAGAGAACGCCATTTTGGAGGACATTCGCCTTGTCGATCGAGGTCACTTCGCCCCGGCGCTTGCGGGCGGCCTCGAAGGCAACCTTCGCAATGCGCCGTATTTCGGTTTCCCAATAAACCATGGTGTCCACCGCGAAATCCTCGCCTCCCTCGTGCTTGATGTATTTGGGCTCGCCAAAATAGAGGCCGCCGGTGAGCTCTCGCACGCACAGGACATTGAAGCCGCCCTCCACGGTTTTCGGGTTCAGGGGGGAGGCGTGGGTGAGTTCCGGTAGGCAAATGGCCGGGCGGAGATTTGCAAAAAGCCCGAAATGTTTGCGGAGCGGCAGGAGCGCGGCGCGCTCGGGTTGCTCGGCGGCGGGGAGGGCTTCCCACTTTGGCCCCCCAACGGAGCCAAACAAAATGGCGTCCGCTTTTTCACAAGCGGCTAGGGTTTCGGCGGGAAGGGCGCTGCCAGCCGCGTCGATGGCTGCTCCGCCGACAAGCTTGTGGTCGAATTCAAGGCGGATGGAAAATTTCTTGGCGGCGGTTTCGAGAACCTTGAGGCCCTCGGCCATCACTTCGGGGCCGATGCCGTCGCCGGCCAGCACGGCGATGCGGTATGTCTTGTCCTGATTCATGAGCGGGCATCTAAGCGGGGAGGGCAGGTCTAAGCAAGTTCGGCTTCCAGCTTGCTCCAGCGGGTGAAACTTTGGTTCCCTGCGGGCGATGCCATTCCGATTGATAAAAATTTCCACCGCCTTGGCCGTGCTGTTCCTCGCCTCCTGCGCCTCGGTGAGCGTCGAAAAAATGCGCCACACAATCCCGCCTCAAGAGGGGCCAAAAACATCACCCGCCGAGATTTTAATCCGGCCGTTTGCCGTTTCGAATGAAGCCTTGCGCGTGGACCGCGACTCGGAGGAATTGGAGGAATTCAAAAAGGAATTGCGCGATCGCCTCGCGAATCAAATGGCCGAGCGGTTCAAAAAACATGTCGCAAACGCGCGGGTCGTGGCGGAGGGCGGTGCCCTGCCGCAAGGAAACTTCTGGCTCGTCACGGGCGAGTTCCAGCGCGTGAATCAAGGTAGCCGCTTGCTTCGCAGTGTGGTTGGTTTCGGCACTGGCGGGACGAAGATGGACACGATCGTGCGCGTTTACGATCTCTTCCAAAAAGAGCCCCGCGAATTTCTCGCCTTTGAAACCACCGGCGGATCGAATGTCTCACAGGGCGTGCTCGGCGTTCTCACCTTTCCTGTCGGCGGACCGATGGCGTTCATGTCTCTCGCCAATGTGGTCGATGGCGTGCGCAGCGGTGTGACTTTCGATAGCAAACGCACCGCGCGTGAAATCACAGCAGCTCTATCCGAATACCTCCACAAACGCCGCGCGCTGGTTGGAAAAAAACCGATCAAGCCGAAGCGGCTCGGCGAGGTGCCAGAGTTGCTCCCGGAGTAAATTTCAGGCTTTGCCGAGCAGGCACTCGACGACCCGCTGTGTCTCGGAAAAATCCTGAAACAAAAAGTCCGGGGCGTGCTCAGCGAGTTCCTCGAGCGAGTAGTGTCCGGTGGCGATGGCGACTGTTTTCGCGCCGATCGCGCGGCCGCACTCAATATCCCGAGGCGTGTCACCGATCACAAAAATTTTCTCCGGCGGGAATTCGATGCCATGTCGATCTAATGCTCGCGCTAGGGCGAATTTGCCAAGCTCATTGCGGTCGTGGTGGTCGTCGGCGAACGCGCCAAACTCGAAATGGTGCCACACGCCGTAGTGCGTGAGTTTGATCTCCGCGCCGCGCACGATATTCCCGGTGAGCAGGGCCAGAACTGCCTCCTTGCGCTTGGAGAGAATTTCCATCAACTCGATCATTCCCGGAAGAACCCGCCCGTTGTGTTTCGGCATCCGTGTCTCCAGATGCGCAAGGTATTCGTCGAGCAGTTCGGTGATATTTTCCGGGCTCGGTGCGAGGCCGTTTTTTTCCAGCATGGCGACGGCGATTTTCTTGTCGGTCGCACCGGCCAGCAGAATGCCCTCCAAATCCTCTTCGAGCCCAAATCGCGTCTTCATCGCATCGCGCAGGGCCCATTCGCCTGCCCCTCCCGAGGCGATCAGCGTGCCGTCGATGTCGAACAGCAACAGGCGGCGGTCACTCATCACCCGCATCCTCGTCGTCCCCTTGGTCGTGATCGACCGGCTCGGGTTCGAGGATTTCGCCGTGCTTGGAGAATTTGCGGTGGCGCTTGTTCGCCGGGAGCGGGCTGAGCGTCATGCCGATCGCGCGGCCGACCAGCTTGGGATCCATGTCCACATGCGCCATGCCAGAGAGGTCGCTGCGCACGCGCTGAACAACATCCATGCCGAGTTCCTTGTGGGCCATTTCACGGCCGCGGAATTGGAGTTGGATTTTCACCTTGTTCCCCTTGTCGAGGAAATCCTCGGCGTGGCGGATTTTCGTGAGGTAGTCGTGCTCGTCGATGTTTACGCGAAATTTCACTTCCTTCACCTTGCTAACGGCGTGTTTTTTTTCCTTCTCCTGCTTGGCGAGGTCGTAGCGGAACTTGCCGAAGTCCACGATGCGGCACACGGGCGGCTGGGCGTTTGGCGCGATTTCGACGAGGTCGAGACCGAGGGCGCGGGCGCGTCGGATAGCCTCGTCGAGGCGCATGACGCCGAGTTGTTCACTGGTGGAAGCAAGAATCACGCGCACTTCGCGGGCGCGAATCCGCTCATTGATACGAATATCCCGAATATTAATAGCTGGTCCCCTTTTTCTTGTTGATGAAAGCGTCGCGCATTGGAATCAAGGCGTCCCGCAGATGGATGATTGCGCGCGGAGTGCGCGCGTATAACGAATTCTCAAGCGCTGCATGCCGACGATTTAGAAACCCGTGTGAAGCAAAAACCTTTGCGATCCATCATTTGAATCCGTCTAAAGACAAGAATTGCCAGGGCACTGCAAGGGGTTTTTTGAAAAAAATAGAAAACAGTTGGTTCACTCTGGCGAGTAATTCCAAAACTTCTCGGCCGCCTCAGTCCAATCACGATCCTCCACGCGGCGCCGACCGGCCTCGCCCATTGAGGTGCGCAGGGCGGAATTTTCGGCCAGTTGACGGATGGCTCTGGCGAGGTCTGCGGCGTCGTTGGCCTTGGTAACGAATCCATCTGTTCCGTCTGCGACGAGATCGCGCGGGCCGCCAACATCCGAAACAATCACAGGAATCCCGCTGGCCTGCGCCTCGAGAATGACATTGCCAAAAGTGTCGGTCGTGCTGGGGAAGGCGAAGAAATCTGCCGAGGCGTAGGCCTTTGCCAAATCCTCCCCGCCGAGGTAGCCGGTGAAAATCGCATCGCCGATAAGTCGCTTCATCTCGGCCATGTAGGGCCCGTCGCCGACGATGATCGGCCGCACCGGCGTGCGCCATTCGGCCAGCCGCCGCTTCGCCGACACGATGAGGTCGAGGTTTTTCTCCTTCGATACCCGGCCGACAAAAAGCATCCCGACCTCGCCGTCGCGCAGGCCTCGCGCGGTCCAGAAACTCCGATCGCGCTTAGCGGGATGGAACAACCGTGTGTCGAGTCCGCGAGGCAGGATGCGGAGCCGCTCGCTGGGGATGCCACGCTCGATCCAGCATTTGCGGTAGTCCTCGGAATTCACATAGACGATGTCGAGCTGGTTGTAGAACCAGTGCATGTAATTCCAAGTAAGCGTCTCCATGAACGAATCATCTGTAAGGATTCGAACATATTGCGGGAAATCGGTGTGGTAGATGCCGACAGCAGGCAGGCCGAGCGACTTCGCGGCGGCCAGCGCGCAAAGGCCGGTCGGGCCGGGTGTGCTGATGATGAGTTCCGAAATTTTCTCGCGCTCGATCCAATCGAAAATCTGCAGCACCGGCGGAAAACTCAGGCGCTGCAGCTCGTATTCGGGCAACTCGAACTCGCCAATCGGCTCAAAATTTTTTAACGGAACGCCGTGGTCGGCGACCTGGGAACGGCAGGTGACAATCGTCAGGTCGTGCCCGGCGGCTACCCCGGCCGAGGTCATTTTGCGTATCGTCGTGGCGACGCCGTTCACATCTTCGAGCGTGTCGGTGAACCACGCGCGTTTTTTGTTTTTTAGAAACTCGGGAATGCCGCCGGAGAGTTCGCGCGCATTGGCTCGCAGCCAGTCGCGCTTGGGCAGGCGGAACGCGTGGATGTAGGGGCTGAGCAGCGCGGCGATCGGTGCGATCGGGATGATTGTCTGGATGCTTTCGAGGAATTTGCCTTTCGAAATTTGCTGGATGAAATCGGTGACGAATCGGTAGCCGAGCCTGTTGGCGATCAGGTTCGCCATCAAAAACGCGCGCCGCTCGGCTTCCTCCACGCCAGCAGTCTCGCGGGCCATCGCGGCTTTGAGTTCGGGTTGGTTCAGCGAGTCGGAAAGCTGCTTCCAGAGGGAGCGGTTGCCGGATTTTGCAATCTCAAAAATTTTACCAGTGAGGATGCCCTGGGTGAGAAATCCGAATTTGTCGATGAGCGAAAACTCGGTCGGGTCGCGCCCCTCCATGAACCGCGAGGTGATCTTTTCCAGCAATGCAGCGGTCGGGTCGCCGGGCTTTAGCGGCAGGCGGGCCTTCGCATATTCGAACGCCGTACTGTAGGTGCCATGCGCCATCGCGAGAGGAGTTCCCGCCCGGCCAGCGGCATTGCAACGGCCATCGCGGATGTTTGCCAAAAAATCCTCCGCCGTCGCACAGGCAGCGGTTTCCGTGAAAGCCCCTGCCGGATGCGTGCCGCCGTGGTCGTCGGAACCGCCGGTGAAAACCTTGCGCCATGGCTCCGCATGCGTGGGCTCAAGACCGGTGCGGGCGTTGAAAATTTCGATGTGGCGCGGCGTGAGCTTGCCGAGGAGGGATTGCGTCGCAGTGCTCGACAGCTCGCCATAGCGGCCGTTGATGGATTCGAAATGCCGAAACATCAGCGCGAGCTTTTGCAAATGCAGCGGACCGAGTTTGCCGTTCAGGCTGTGAAAGGGATGGGCAACGGAATGTGCGAGGTTTTCGGCGAAGAGATAAGCCTGCAGGCCGTAAATGCTCTCTCGGGCCTTTTCGATCTCGCGGTGTTGGGCCTCGGTGAGTCCCCACACGAGGACATGGATGCGGCAGTCGTCCTCGGGGAAAACCGTGGCGACTTCCTCGCCGAGGATTACATCGGGCATGTGCGCGATCTCGAGACAGCCGTCAATCGTGTTTTGATCGGTGAGTGTGACAAACCGCATCCCTGCCGCGCGCAGCATTCCGTAAAGCTCCAGCGGATCCGAGGTGCTGGCCGGAAAATCCAGCCGCCGCAAAACCCAATCCGCCGCGCGCGTGCTGTGGCGCGAGTGGATATGAAGGTCGGCGCGGGTGTTCGAACGTTTCATTGGCGGCTCCTCTGCTGGAGCAGCCATTGCTGATAGGTCATCGCCTCGCGGTCGGCAAGCGCCGCACGGGTCAGCGATAAAATCTGACGCCGGATTACGGAATGCTCCCAGTCCGGCGGATGGATGCCGACGCGAAGGAGGGGGCTTGATTTGGTAGCGAAAAACAAAGCCCGGTTCCATGCCAAGCTGCAAACCCGCCGCCACCGCGCGCGCACACTCCAGACCAAGCTCCGGAAGCGGTGCGTCGTTCCGGTTTGAAAATCCACCACCGTCGCAATCCGTGTGGTGTAACCAAGCCCCGCCTCGCGCACGGCCCGCTCCGCGTCGCTCCCGAGCAACCAGGCTGGCGCGATAAATCCCTTGGGCGAAATTCCCATCGCTGCATATTCTTTCAACCCATCCTGCAAAAGCCGCGCCGCCTCCACGCGCGAAAGATCAAAAAACTCTCCCTCTCCTGCGGTGTAGCTTTGCGTCACCAGTTTTTTCGCCAAGCCATCCTCCGGCTTATGCCCGCGCAGATGGAAATACCCGTGAAGCACTGCCTCATGCCCCTCGGCGAGCCTCGCTTTCAGCCAATCGCAAAATCCCGCATCTGCCGAAAATCTCCCGCGCCGGTGGTGATCGGGGATCACAAGCAGCGAAGTTTTGGCGCAGCCCAGCTTACCCAAATCCCCGAGAATCCGCTCCGTTTGGCTCCGCGTGAACGGGCTCACATCGTGGATGGAGGCGACGAGGGCTCGATCAGCGGGAGTTTTTTGCATTTGCCAAGCGAGCATCTTGCGCGAAAATTGCGCGAATGTCAGACGAAAACCCGAAGCCACCCAACGACAACCGCCAACGCCAAGGTGGAGGTCAAGACCCGCAACTCAACTGGCGCGGGCTTGTCCTTTTCGCCATCGCCTTCGCGCTCATCGGCGGCGCGTTTCTTTTCCGGGGAAACAATTTCGCCCAGATTCAGCAAATCCAATACCCGCGATTCATCGATCTCGTCAAACAGGGCAAAATCGTCGTCTCAGCCGACGCCCCTCTCCAACTCGTGGTCGAAGAAGGCCGCAATACCCAGTATTTCGAGGGCAAGGTGAAGCTCCCGTCGCCAGCGACCGGCGAGGAAGTGCCGATGCAATTCCGCACCCCGATCTTCACGCAATTTAACGGCTCTGAAATCGAAAAGATCCTCGCCGACGCCGGCATCACCCCGGCCATCACGCCGAAGACCGACCTCCTCGCTTCGGCCATCGTGAGCTTCCTGCCGATCGTTTTGTTTTTGGTGATTCTGTATTTCTTCTTCCGCTCGCAGATCAAAATGGCGGGCAAGGGTGCGTTCAACTTCGGCAAGTCGAAAGCCCGGATGCTCTCGAAGGATAAAAACCGCATCACCTTCAAAGATGTCGCTGGCGTGGAGGAGGCGAAGGACGAAGTTCAGGAACTCGTCGAATTCCTCAAAGACCCGAAAAAATTCCAAAAACTCGGCGGCCGCATCCCTAAAGGCATCCTCATGGTCGGATCGCCGGGAACCGGCAAAACCCTCCTCGCCCGCGCCATCGCCGGGGAGGCCGATGTTCCTTTCTTTTCGATCAGCGGCTCGGACTTCGTGGAAATGTTCGTCGGCGTCGGTGCCTCGCGCGTCCGCGACATGTTCGAACAGGGCAAAAAATCCGCTCCCTGCCTCATGTTCATCGATGAAATCGACGCCGTAGGCCGCCACCGCGGACACGGCATGGGTGGCGGACACGACGAACGAGAGCAGACGCTCAACCAACTCCTCGTCGAGATGGACGGCTTCGACACCCAGGAAGGCGTCATCATCATCGCCGCCACGAACCGCCCCGATGTCCTCGACCCCGCGCTCCTGCGCCCCGGCCGCTTCGACCGCCAAGTCACCGTCTCGCTTCCCGATGTCAAAGGACGCGAGGAAATCCTCAAAGTCCACGCGAAAAAAGTGAAGGTTGCCGAAGGCGTCGATCTCGCTGTCCTCGCTCGCGGCACACCTGGCTACTCCGGCGCCGAACTCGCTAATGTCCTCAACGAAGCCGCCCTCCTTGCTGCAAGAAAGGGCCTCAAGGCCGTCACCATGCGTGAACTCGAGGAAGCCCGCGACAAGGTCCGCTGGGGCAAGGAACGCCGCTCCATGGCCATGAGCGAACGCGAAAAAATCTCCACCGCTTGGCACGAAGCCGGCCACGCGATCCTCAATGTCCTCCTTGAGCACACAAGCCCGCTCCACAAGGTTACCATCATCCCGCGCGGCCCCTACCTCGGCGCAACGATGTATCTCCCCGAAGGCGACAAATACTCCACGCAGCAAAAGGAAGCCCTCGACCTCCTCGCCGTCACCATGGGCGGCCGCATCGCCGAGGAGATGTTCACCAACGACATCTCGAACGGCGCGGCCGGTGACATCCGCCAGGCCACCAGCCTCGTGCGCAAGATGGTCTGCGAGTGGGGCATGAGTTCGCTCGGCATGATCAGCTTCGCCGACGGCGGCGAGCATGTCTTCCTCGCTCGCGACCTCTCCCGTCCCCGCGAATACAGCGAAGCCACCGCGCAACAGATCGACGCCGAGGTCAAACGGATCATCGACGAAGCCTACGCCCGCGCCCAACGCATGCTCGAAGAGCGCCGCGCCGCCGTGGAAAAATTGGCCAAGGCCCTGCTCGAATACGAAACGCTCGACGCCTCGCATGTGAAGGAAATCCTCGAGCACGGCGAAATCAAAAACCCGCCGATCATGGAAGCCGCCCCGCCACCACTTCCTCCTCCTCCAACCGACTCCGCACACCAACCGCCCGAATCGATCAAACCCGAATTCCCTACTGGCGGCCTCCCCTCGCCTGCTCCGGCGTAGGCCGTTTGCCGGGAAGGTTGGAAACGAAGACGATCATTTCCTCCATGGCGAGGGAATTTGCTTCGGGTGGCCTACTGTTCAGATAAACCTAGATTCGGCAGTTAGGAATTGAAGATGGTCGTGGAAGTTGCTTGCGGTATGGTTGATGGACTCAAAATCTCTGCCTGAAAGGGCTCACCCTGTGGGTGAG
>JBIPMC010000193.1:0-4402 GCA_044369345.1 Terrimicrobiaceae bacterium | reverse complement strand
TGGTGCGCGGGGATTCCGGATTCGCCCGGGAGGCGATCATGGCGTGGTGCGAGGGAGAGCGGGATGTGTTTTACCTTCTGGGCATGGCGCGCAACCGCCGCTTGGAACAACTCGCCTCCGGGGCGGCGCTGAGGGCGGCGGCTTCGTTTTGCCTGACGGGCGTGGCGAGCCGCTCGTATATGGAAACGCCTTACCGCACCTGCACGAGCTGGAGCCGGGAGCGCCGCATGCTGTGCAAGGCGGAGACGCTGCCAGGACCGAAAAACAACCCTCGCTTTGTGGTGACCAATATCCCTGAAGAGGGAATTTTATCCGAGAGCGGCGAGGTGCTCATGGAGGGTGTGGTGCGTTCGCTTTACGAAAAGGGATACTGCGGGCGTGGCAACGCGGAAAACATGATCAAGCAAATGGTGCTGGATTTGAAAGCCGACCGCACATCGTGCTCGTGGATGGCGGCCAAGCGAGATCTGCGATTGGAGGCGGAACTCAAAAAACTCGACCGCTACCAAGTCGTTATCCTCGACGACATCGGCTATGTGCAGCAGAGCCGCGAGGAAATGGAGGTGCTCTTCACATTCCTGGCCGAACGCTATGAACGCCGCTGCGTCATGATCAGTTCCAACCTCGTCTTTTCGCAGTGGGATCAGATTTTCAAGGACAAGATGACCACACTGGCCGAGATCGATCACCTCGTGCACCACGCCATTATCTTGGAATTTGAGGGCGAGAGCTTCCGGATGAAGAAAAATCCGTCCACCAAGGACCCCAGGCAAGAAGGGTAAAAACGAAGACCGAGAGGGTCCTTCCGCCGTCGCTGGTTTTCGCTCCGGTCACCCTTCGGTCGGCTACGCCTCCCTTCGGGATTCCCTACGCGAAAATCAGCGATTCTTTACCCCAAGATAGACCGTGTTTTCTAATTGTCGCCGGGGGTCATTTCTAATTGTCGCCGAGAACCATTTTTAATTGTCGCTGGACAGACAGGATTGACACCGGAGCGATTTTCGGATTCTTCGCACCGCTTTCCACTGTTGATTTGATGATTTTCCAAGCTCCAAGCTCCAAGCTCCAAGCTCCAAGCTGCGGCATTTGGTTTTTGTCTGCTCACTGGGTTGCTGCCCGCGTGGAGTGATTCCAGTGCGCTGATCAGCGAAGTTCGACAGGTCGCTGCCACCGGCGACCCCAGCGAGGCCCAGTGGCTACTCGGCCAATTTGCTCGGCAAAACTCAAAGAACCCGGCTGGGTGGGAGGCGGAATTCCTCCTTGCAGGATTTGCTGAGAAGGAAAAACGGATTGACGATGCCATTCGGAAATACCGCGGCGTCGTGGCAAAAGCGGCTCAAGGAGAACAGGCTGCCGCCAGTTGGAGTCGGCTGGCATCGATCTATGGCCAACAGCGTCACATCTCCGCCTTGGAGGAGGCCCGTGGCAAACTCCTTCAATCATTCCCCGAGAGCCCCTACACAGCCGAAGTGTGGCTGCCTTTGGGGAAAGCTGCCTTGGAGGGCGGAGACTTTCGCAAAGCCCATGAGATTTTCTCGAGCGTCCGCGCCCCCAAAAGCCCGGAGATGCAGGAATTGGCGGCGTTGAGCGAGGTCCTGGCGACTTCAAGCCAGAGGGCCGACGAATTGCTTGATGCAGCAGGAAGGCTCATGGAGGCCAATCAGATCGCCCGGGCGAGAAACCTCCTCGAGTATTGGAGAAAACATTTTCCCAAGGCCGAAGGCGGGCTGGAGGCCGCGACCCGTTTGGGGTGGTGTCACTATCTGGAAGCCGCGAAGTCGGCCAACCCAAAAGCTCTGGAGCAGGCCGAGTCGCTCTGGCGTGCTGTCGTGGCAACCGGGCCGGCAAGGGATTCCTGGGTTCGCGACGCCCACTGGCATCTGGTTCAACTCCATGCCGGCCCCAAAAATGACTGGAAGCAGGCCGTCGAGATTTGCAGGGAAATCACCAAGGCGGCTCCCGAAGGCTCGGTCCACCAAGAACAAGCCCTGCTGGCGCGAGCCTGGATTCTCCTGGCGCGCAGTGAGTATCACGCCGCACAAAAAGCCTTCGAGGAACTCGAACAAGCCCACCCCGCCACGGCCGCTCTGGCTCCGGTGAAAGCGTATCGCGAGGAAATCGCTCGGGCTCTTGCTCAACAATGACATCGCCCCTTCTGGCTCTTGGCAAAAAAATGGCGGGGGGCATGGTTGTGATCGCTGCCTGGCTCCAGGCGGTCCCCTGTGCCGCTGTGGCAGCCGACGCAGCTCCCCGGCCGAGTCTTGGCCAGCAGGAGGCTCCAGCCCGGAGCGAGGTTCCGAAGAGTGATTTTTTGGAATTGTTCGACGCGGTGGATCGCTTGGGGCGGGCCGCCCTCTCTTCGAACTCCCCCCAGCTGCAGGAAACGCTTGCCGACCTCACCGCTCGGCTTTCCTTGGAATCGATCCGGGAAGAGTTCCGCCGGTCGGCGGCCACCCAAGCTCTGCGCGCGTGTTATTCTCACGGGCAACGCGCCGTGCTCGAACAAGCCAGGCGGAATTTTGCAACCGCTCTGCCGGGCTGGGAACACTCCCAGGAAGTCCGCGAGATTCTCTTTGGCGCGGCACTCTTTGCCGAAGGCAACCGACCACTCGCTCGCCGGTTCATTGCGGGTTCCTCCAATATGCACTCGGCCCCAGTCGGCCGTGCCGCACCGCCCCCGAGCGAGGCCATGCAGCGTCGCTGGATCTACGCTCTGGGCTCGGCCGGCCACGACCTCGGCCGCCTCGGCAAGCTAGACCGCGAGGGCAGCGCCCCCTTGAGCCTCTTCACGCCCACCCGGTGACCCGATGCGCGCCCACCTGCCAATCTGCCCCGCTTCGTCACGACCGCCCTATCGGCCTCGGAGGTTGTGCATCCTTGGCGGCAGGGTAGTTTTTTTTGTTGTGTCAATCTCACTGTGCATGGCAGGCGGGCTGCGGGCGAATCCTCCCCTGGCGGATGGAAGCCTCCACCTCACGGTCGCCAATCCCTCCCAAACCTGGCAGGCGAATCGACCCCTGTCCCTGGGCGAATCCGTTCAGCTCAGCGTGACCGCCGAACCAGCCGGGCGAACCAGCCAGCAGGCGCCGCTTCTCCACTTGCAGTCACTGCGCATCACCCCCTCCAGCCTCACCAAGACGATATGGATCCCCGTCGGCCCGGCCAGCATCCGCGCACTCCATCTGGGGCAATACGAAAATACTTTCACCGCTGAAATCTCAGCCGTCTGGGTCGAACAGCAAGCAGCCGGCCCGGGCGGAGGCGGGGGGTTGAGCCAACTTGCATCCCAATATGGCACGGCACGGGGCACGGCCACTTCGAAGAACCCGAGTTTTTCCTGGACCGCTGTGCAACCGCGGCACCAGTTCCCTGACGGCAGTTCCAGCATCCAGTTTGCGGCAAATGGAGAGTCGAACATCACAGGCGTCATCCTGAGCGACTCGGGATACAAGGTGAGCACTGCTTTGGGAACGCTTCACGGTGGCAGCCTCAATAGTGCAGGGGGCTTCGCCGGCGAGCTCAGCAGCACGGCGGCAGGCAGCACCAGGCTCTCCATTACTTGGACCGGCCAGGGAGTCGCCAAAGAGCTCTCACGCTCCCCAGAGCTCGCATTCTCCAACCTTGATATGAAGCCAAAGGCCGGCCCCGGAGCCACTCAGGTATTGGCCGAGGACCGTGTCAAGCCGACCACCAGCCCCGATGCCCCCGCCTCCAACCCCGACGGCCATCACGAGATAGACCCGGGAACATTCGCCTTTCTCCTGCCCTCGACCGCCACGAATGTGACCCGCACGGAAGTGACGATCGTCAAGCAATTCAGCCCGACCACCCCCGCGCGCGCCAAGCTGGAAAGCCACGGACTGCCCTCGCTGGTTGTGAGCACGGATGCCGAAGGAAACGCCCCGCTGAGCCTCCCCGCAGATTGGCCGAACGCCAACGCGATCCCCTCAACCATCTACCTGCACGGAACCACCGACGCCCAAAACCCACCCCCGCAAAAAGGCACCCTCGCCCTGACTTTGGAGCTCGAACTCCAAGACGACGCGCAGACAGCACCGTTCTCCGACCAGCCCAGCCCCAGGAAATCGTGGCACAAAATCGTTGAGATGATCGGCGTTTCCCTCCTGCCGGTTGATATAACGGCTAGAAAACAAGGGACGACCAAGGCACCTGATGATGGGTTGCTTGTCAAAAAGGGTGATGTCATAGAGTTCGCGCTTGCACCTCAGTTCTTCGACACAGAGGACAATTTTGAATCTCTCATCACTTGGCAGCAGCGGCAGTTGAAGGGAGATGGAACTTACACCGAATGGGCAAACATCAGTGCCCTAGCCACGGGCACCAAGTTTGAACACACGACCGCAGCAGGCGGCATCTTCCAAATCAAAGCCATTATCACCAA
>JBIPMC010000192.1:0-4415 GCA_044369345.1 Terrimicrobiaceae bacterium | reverse complement strand
ATCCCATGCTCGCTAAATTCTCCATCAGCTACACCGTTTTTCCGGAACACAACAAACGCGTGGACACCCACTACACCGATGATCCGGTGGAGGCGGAGTTGTTCATTTCGCAGCTTCTAAAAGGCGGCGCGCGGATTTTTGATATCAAGCACGATGGCGTGAATCTCGAACCCCATGCCTACGACCGCATGATCAAAATCGCAGCCGAGCGCCTCGTGGGCCGAATGATCGGAGCATCGCTCAAAATCGACTACGCCGAGGTGCGCCACCGTTTCGGGTTGGCGGTGTGAGGCCGCACTTCGAGCAATTTGACCTACAAGGGCACAGAGAATGAGAAATGTAAGTGATACACGCACGCTCGACACCCCTCCGTGCTCTCTGTGTCCTCAGTGGTTAATCCCGCTGGATTCGTAATTAACGCCCGTCGATCAGGTCGCTGTTCTTGAAAAGGTAGGCCAGCCCGGACCAAGTCGAGAGCGCGACCATGATCGGCACAAAAATGTGCGTGCCCGCCCACCACGCACTTTCAAACCAAGCCGGGTGGGCAAACTCCTTCCACGCGAGAAGGAGCAGGAAGTAAAGAATCGTACCCATCTGCCAAGAGGTCTTGTGTTTCCCCAGCCTGTCGGCAGCCATGACGATGCCTTTCGAGGCCGCGAGCGAGCGCAGACCGGTGATCAGAAACTCGCGCGAGATGATGAGAATCACTGCCCAGGCCGGAATCGCCTCGTGGGTGGCAAGGCAAATGAAGGCTGCCGCCGTGAGAATCTTGTCGGCCAGCGGGTCCATGAGCTTGCCGAAATCTGTAACGAGATTCTGTCGCCGGGCGATCTCGCCATCGAGCCAGTCGGTAAAAGTGGCGATAACAAACAAGGCAAATGCGACCGTGAAGCAGTAGGGCAAATAAACCGAAAAGCAGAGGACGAAGAGCGCGGCAAAGCCCAGCCTGGCCAGCGTGAGTCGGTTCGGAAGATTCATACAAACGGCAAAAAAACCGTCACAAATCCCCGGCGGTTGCGGATTGCCGGGCGGCGTGGGCTCGCGCGACAGCGATGTATTTATCCGCGCCTTGACGGAGCGAAAACAATTCCTCCGGAGTCAATTCACGGACGACCTTCGCGGGCGAACCGATCACCAGCGAGCGCGGCGGGATTTTGGTGCGTTGAGTCACCAGCGCCCGAGCGCCAATAAGGCACTCGTCGCCGATCTCGGCATCGTCAAGAACCACGGCTCCCATGCCGACAAGGCAGAGGTTGCCGATTCGGCAAGCGTGAATGATCGCCGAATGGCCGATCGTGCAATGCGCTCCGAGCAACGCCGGGATGTCATCGGCAGTGTGGATCACCGCACCGTCCTGGACATTTGTCCCCTCCCCGATTTGGATCGATTCGATGTCAGCCCGGAGCACGGCCCCGTAAAACACACTCGAGTCCTTTCCCAATCGCACATCCCCAACGAGAATCGCATTCGAGGCGACAAAAGCCGCGTGAGAGGTTTGAGGTTGGCGACCGAGAAATTTGTCGAGGCGCTCGTAGATCGTCACAAACGGAGGTGGATTATTAGGGTCAATTACTTTTTGCGTTTCGATTCGGCGACGAGCTGGGCTTCCGCCTCGATCCAGTCGGATGCCGGATCCCCCGGCCATCCCATCCTCTGGCGGCGTTCCCCGATATAATAAGCGCGTGTGGCGATCTGGTCTTGAGTGATGACAGGTGCGGATTTCGAAGGGGCAGCCGTGGCGGCAGCAGACTTGGCCTTGGCAGTGGTTTTCGTTGCAATTTTAGGGGCCTTCTTGGGCGCAGGAGCGGGAGCATTTTTGGGCTTAACCACTTTGGGAGCGGCCTCTGCTTGGCTTTTCTTGGCTGGCATAACGATGCGATCTTTTGAACCCACCGCCGCGATTTGCAAAATAATTCTTCAAAAAATTCCGCATGGATTTAGTTTTTGTCCGTGACTGCTTTCTTCATTCGCTGGCTTGTGACAACCATTGCGGTCTTCGCCGCCGAAAAAATCTTTCCCGGCATCCATTGCCACAATGCCGGCGCCCTCCTTGGCGCCTCGCTTTTACTAGGAATCATCAACGCCTTTGTTCGCCCGATCCTTCTCCTGCTGAGCATTCCCTTTATCATCGCGACGATGGGCTTTTTCATTTTGGTGGTGAATGCCTTGATGCTCATGCTTGTGGCGCAAATGATCCCCGCCTTCTCGGTGGACGGCTTTTGGAGCGCGTTTTTCGGCTCGATCGTGATCAGCCTGGTAAGCTGGATTTTGAGTTCCTTCTTCCGCTCGAGTGACGGAAAATTCCACACGATCACCCACCACCCCTCGGTGAAAAAAGCCAACGCCCGCGTGATCGAATGAGGCTTTTCGGCCCCGGGACGGGGCATGTCAAAATCTGCGGGATTACCAGCGTGAAGGATGCCCTCGATTGTGTCCAAGCCGGAGCGGACGCGCTCGGGTTCAATTTTTTCTCCGGATCCTCCCGCCACATTCCGCTGGCATCCCTCGATTGGATTCGTGGTCTGAACGGCTTGGTGGATCGCGTGGCTGTCGTCGTGAATCCCGAGCAGGCGCTGCTCGACACGCTCTGGAAGTCGCGATGCTTCGAGATGATTCAATTCCACGGCGACGAATCCCCCACCCTTTGCGCGATGTCGGGAGTGACGAATTGGATGAAGGCCATTCGCGTGCGCGACCGCGAATCCCTCGCCGAAGCGAACCGTTTTTCGACCGCGCACATCCTGCTCGATTCGTGGTCCCCGGCGGCCTACGGCGGCACGGGAAAAACTGCGGATTGGAAAATGATCGGGGAGTTTTTGGCGGATCATCCCGAGCACCTCTTCGTGCTGGCTGGCGGCTTGAATTCAGGCAATGTTGCCGAGGCGATCCGCTCCGTGCGCCCCGCCGCTGTCGATGTGGCCGGAGGCGTGGAAGAATCCCCGGGCAAGAAAGACCCCGCCAAGGTCCACGCATTCATTGAGGCCGCTCGCGGGGCTCTTTGACCCAAATCCCTGCTGGCACAAAGCCCGTTTGCGAATTAGATAATCCGCTCCTCGAAAACCATGGCTCGATCCAAACTCATCATCGCCTGTCCCGAGACGAATGCAGACCTGCTCTACCTGTGCGGGTTCCGCGCGCCGGATGCCTTTGCGTATCTCGAGACGGCGGGCAAAAAGCACATTCTGCTCAACGATCTCGAAATCGACCGTGGCCGCGCCGAGGCGAAGGTGGATTTCGTCGAGTCCTACTCCGAAATGTCCAAACTCGCCGAAAAAACTCCCGGCAAAACTCCATCCTACGCGAAGGTCGTTGCGACCTGGCTTCATTCCAAGGAGGTCGAGGAAATCAAGGTGCCAACCGACTTTCCTCTTGGCCACGCCCGCGATCTCAAAAAAGCAGGCATCGAGGTGAAGCCCGTTCGCGGACCGTTCGTGCCCGAGCGTGAAATCAAAACCCGCCCCGAGATCCAAGCGCTCGAAAACGCCTGCCGCATCGCCGAGGCCGGAATGATCCGGGGCATCGAGGTTTTGCGGGGCTCGAAGATCCTTAAAGACGGCGCGCTTTCTTTCAACGGCACGCACCTGACCTCCGAGCTTCTCCGGATCGAAATGGAAAGCGCCGTCGTGCGTGCTGGCGGCGAGGCGCGGGGCGACACCATTGTCGCCGGTGGCGAACAGGCCTGCGATCCCCACAATCGCGGCACCGGCCAACTTTTTGCCAACCAACTTATCATCCTTGATATCTTTCCTCGCGACATCCGCTCCTGCTTCCACGGCGACATCACCCGCACGGTGGTTCGCGGCCACGCCACCGACGATCAGCGCCGACTTTGGAACACTTGCCTCGAAGGCCAAAAGCTCGCGCTCGACGCGATCAAACCGGGCACCGAGGGCCGGATCATTCACAACACGGTCAAAAACTTTTTCGCCGACCAAGGCTACGCGACCGAGATCAAAAATGGACGCTGGCAGGGATTCTTCCACGGGACAGGCCACGGGCTGGGGCTCGAGGTTCACGAGACTCCGAGGTTTTCCGACGCGATTTTCCTGCCCGGCCAAATCCTCACCGTCGAGCCTGGAATCTACATGCCCGGCCTCGGCGGCGTTCGCCACGAGGATGTGATTCTCGTCACCAAAACCAGCTGCAAACTTCTCACCCAACTCCCAAAAGCCTTCGAGATATGAGCACCCCCGAGCGCGAAATCGCGCGGCGCCGGACCTTCGCTATCATCTCACATCCGGACGCCGGAAAGACCACCCTCACCGAGAAATTTCTCCTTTACGGTGGCGCTGTCCAACTCGCCGGCAGCGTGACCTCCCGCAAAAACCAGCGCGCGACAACGAGCGATTGGATGGAGCTCGAAAAACAACGCGGCATCTCGGTCAGCTCGACCGTTCTGCAATTCGACTACAACG
>JBIPMC010000191.1:0-4434 GCA_044369345.1 Terrimicrobiaceae bacterium | reverse complement strand
TGGGAGGTCGAAAAATATCCTTATCTGGAAACAGAGTGTGAATTGGTGCGGACTGCCATGGGGCAAGGAATTCCGGTTCTGGGTCTCTGCCTCGGAGCCCAACTCCTTGCGCGAGCCACGGGCGCCGAGGTCCGTCGTGCCGAGCGGAAGGAGATTGGTTTTTTCCCTATCGAGCTGAACGACGCGGCTTTCGCGGATGTGATTGTCGGCGCGCTACCGCCGAGATTTCCCGCCACGCACTGGCACGGCGATGTTTTTGAAATTCCACGCTGCGGCGTGTGTCTTGGCTCCTCTGCGCTCACGCCCCACCAAATCCTCCGTTGCGGTAAGAACGCAATCGGCTTCCAGTTTCATCTCGAAATGACGCCCTCGCTTTTCGAGGAATTGGTCTGGGACTCTGAGGATTTTTTCCGCGATTGCGGGATTTCGCCTGAAGATCTCATCGCCGAAGCGCGCGAGGTTTTGCCTAGCATCGAACCTGCGGCGAGGGAGGTTTTCCGGAGATGGTCCGCCGGGCTTTGAAAAAAATCCCGCGCCAATCTTGACATCCCCACTGGGGACTTTAATGTCCGAACCCCGCCTGACAACGGCACACAAATCTTATGGCATTCACTGAAGTTATTCTCACTGCGAATATTCCAGCCCTCGGCGCCGAGGCCGACATCGTTAAGGTCCGCCGCGGCTACGCTCGCAACTTTCTGCTTCCCCAAGGGAAGGCGCTGGAAATCACCTCCGGCTCGCTCCGCCAAATCAACCACCTCAAAGCCAAACGCGCCGAGCGTGAGGCCCGCGAGTTGACTGCCGCCGAGGAGTTGGCCTCCAAGATTAATAAACTTTCTCCGGTTTTCACCCTCGACGCCGGCGAGACAGGCAAGGCCTTCGGCTCTGTCACCGCGAAAGACATACACGACCGCATCGTCGCCGACCTCAAACTCGAAGACCTTCCGAAGCACGCTGTGGTTCTTGAAAAGGCGATAAAGGAAAGCGGAGAGCACACCGTGGCCGTCAAACTCCACGCCGATGTGAGCGCGAAGCTCAAACTCACTGTCAAAATTAACGCCCCCGAGCCCGTCGAAGGTCACGCTGAGGAGGGTGCCACGCCGAAAAAAAACCGTCGTAGGACGGGCGCTTCTGCGGAATAGTTTTTTATCGATTTAACCACCGGTTCGCTTTCCAGCGGGCCGGTGGTTTCTTTGTTTTCCTCCCTTTCGAATTTTGGATTTTGACTCGGCTCGAACCACTCATGCCTCGCATGCCATCTGCCACTGACTCGCCCGCTCCCGCTCCCGCTTCCTCCAACGGAAACGCCGATTCCAAGAACCGCAAAAAAAAGCCCGACTATCAGCAACGCGGCGCTGCGTATTTGCCCGACGCCCACCGCCCGCTGCCCCAAAGTCTCGATGCCGAAAAAGGGCTTCTCGGTTCGATCCTGCATTCCGCCGGCGTTCTCGACGACTGCATCGCGCAGATGGAGCCGCGCCATTTCCACCTGCCCGCGCACCAGAAAATTTTCGAGATCCTTGTCGAGATGCGCAATTCCGGGAGGCCGATTGATCTCATATCGGTCACCCAAATCCTCGAGGACCGACGCCTGCTCGACGAGGTCGGAGGCGCAGGCGCCGTCACCGATCTTTTCACCTTCGTGCCGACAGCGGTGAATGCCGACTACTACCGCGAGATCATTCACGAAAAATTTCTGCTCCGCCAAATTATCGGCACTTGCACCGAATATGTCGCGCGTGCCCACGAGGAGCAGGGGGACATCAAAATTCTTCTCGATGAGGTCGAGGCCCGCGTGCTTGCCATTGGCGAGGAGCGCCAGCGCTCCAGCCTCCCGACGATGAAAGAAATGGTGAACGAGGCCATCGCCGGCATCGAAAAACTCGTCACCTCCCGTGGCAGCATTACCGGCCTCTCCACCGGATTCCACGAACTCGACCGCATGACAAACGGCCTCCATGAAGGCGAAATGTTTGTCATCGCCGCGCGCCCCTCGATGGGGAAAACCGCACTCGCCATGAACATCGCCGAGCATGTGGCGCTCGATGGCGACAAGCCTGTGGCCGTATTCAGCCTGGAAATGAGCGCCCAACAACTCGTGCAGCGTCTCCTGTGCTCGCGTGCCCGTGTGAACTCGAAAAATTTGCGCGATGGTTTCATCGGAAAAAATGACCTCAACAGCCTCGGCTCCACCGCCGGCCTTTTGTCCAAGGCTAAAATCTTCGTTGATGACACGCCCGGACTTAGCATTCTCGAACTCCGCGCCAAGGCCCGCCGCCTGCACAACCGCGAGAAAATCCAGCTCGTCGTTATCGATTACTTGCAGTTGCTGCGATCAAACTCCCGCCGTGCCCAAGACAATCGACAGATCGAAATTCAGGAAATTTCCTATGGCATCAAAGCCCTCGCCAAGGAACTCAAAATTCCCGTTATCGTTCTCGCGCAGTTGAACCGAAATCCCGAGCAACGCACGGGCTCCAGCGCGGGTCGCCCGCGCCTCAGCGACCTCCGCGAATCCGGCACCATCGAGCAGGACGCCGATGTCGTTGGCTTGCTGATTCGCGACAAATATTACGCCGAGGACGAGGAAGCGAAAAAAGAGGCCGCAGGCAAAGCCACGCTGATCATCGCCAAGCAGCGAAACGGCCCCACCGGTGATATTGCGCTCACATTCCTGGAGGAATACACGCGATTCGAGGATCGCGCTGACGAGAAACGCGAACCTCAGTAGGCCCGCTCGAAAATCTCGTGAACCGAGAAGTCGGGTGACATGAAGGGTTGTACGCGAATTTTGCTCAGCTTCGATTGCTCCATTATCTTCCGAGTGAGATCGCGAACTCGGCGCCCCTGCGTGCTGGAAAGGCCCGTGAGGAGGACCGATCCGGCTTTTGGAAAATCTTTGATGAACTTTTGAAGCACCGCGCAGGGAATCACCCCGTCGTGGCATTTCTTAACCCTCAACACCGAAAAAACGGCATTCGAGGAATCGAAAATAGCCGATGCGACGAGCCATTCCCCGGAGGAATCGTGCCAAAAAGCATGTCGAGGTCTCCATCTGAGCGCTCCGCATGGAAAAGACCATCGATGATGAAAAACAATTTTCCGTGGGGTTTCCCGCGCTCCAGCAAAACGGAACCGGTTCGGCCTCGTGAAAGCCCCCGTGGGTGCTGAAGTTGTCGTGATCTTTTTTGGAGAGTACCGCGATGGGGCCAACTGGGGCGAGTGTTGGGGACTTGGCTGCTGGCACCCGATTTCCGGTGCCTATCTCGCAAAATGTTTTCCGCAGGGCACCCTGTGTGGGAGAATCATGGCATGTTACCGAATTTCGTGCTCGTCGGCTTCATGGGATGCGGCAAAACCACCGTGGGCCGTCGCCTCGCCTCAATTGCCGGGCACCGCTTTGTCGATGCCGACGATTTGATCGTCAAGAACCAAGGCAAAAGCATTTCCGCGATCTTTGCCGAAAGCGGCGAGGAGGCTTTCCGCCAAATCGAGGAGCGCATCATCCGCGATCTGGTCGGCGTGGCCGGCATTGTCCTTTCAACCGGCGGCGGGGCCATCCTCCGTGAAGCCAACCGCGAATCCCTGAAAAAAATCGGCATCATTATTTGGCTCGACGCAGAGCCCGATGCCCTTTTCGAGCGTGCCATGCGCAGCGGTCGCCGTCCCTTACTTCAAACCGACAACCCGCGCCAAGCCTTCGACACCCTCCTTGCCGCGCGCCGCTCCATCTACGAATCCCTAGCCGACCTGCGATTCGACTCCACCGGCGTTGATCACGATGAAGTCTCCCGCAAAGTTTTGGATCAAGCCATGCGCCACCAAGCCCACCGCCCGTAATTTTCCAAAAATCCAGCCTTGACGCTTTCAAAAACTCAAAATAATTTGCTCTCACTCTGCGGGTGTAACTCAGTTGGTAGAGTGCAACCTTGCCAAGGTTGATGTCGCGAGTTCGAGTCTCGTCACCCGCTCCAAATCCCCCCTTTCTCATTTCCGAACTACTCCATTCTCACTGAGGTGTAACTTAATTCCGGTATGTGCCGGTTGTGACTCCCACTTGGCTTTTGGCTTGGAGTGCACGGTGTAGGTCTGTGCCACTGCGGCGGTGGGCGAGGAGGTCTTGGTAGGCCGCGAGGATTTGGCGGGTATCGGCAGGGGTTTCCTCAAGGAGTTCGATTCGAAAATGGCGGAGGCCGGCAGCGTGGAATTTTTCGAAAAAGGCGGCGCCCGTTTGGGCAGTGGCGTGGAATAGAGTGTTGCGGCAACCGACATCCGCGCGGAGCGGGTGCTCCATTCCCACGCGGTCGCGGAGATGAACTCGGTGTTTTTCGCATGGTCGGCCGCAGTTCGTGTAGTCGGTGCCGTCTGACATGAAGGCGGCGAAGACGCAGTGCTCCATGTGAAACATCGGCATGTGGTGGTGGATGGAGAGTT
>JBIPMC010000190.1:0-4511 GCA_044369345.1 Terrimicrobiaceae bacterium | reverse complement strand
TTTTTTCCGCCAATGAGTGAGGGCAGCAGGACATTCTCCAACGCGGTCAACTCCGGCAGAAGGAAGTAGGATTGGAAAACAAAACCCATGCGCTCGTTGCGTAATTTCGCCAGCGCGTTTCCACTGATCGCGTAGAGCGAGCGGCCCTCGAATTCCACCCTGCCGGCCTCCGGAGTTTCCAGCCCGGCAATCGTGTAAAGGAGCGTTGTCTTGCCCGCTCCGCTGGCGCCGCAAAGAAACACTGTCTCGCCCGGCGCGAGGTCGAGATCGATTCCCCGCAAAACCTGAATCCGGTTGCCTCCGATTCGGAAAGATCTCTGCAGGCCGCGTGCCGAAAGGCGCGGCGTCATGCCCGGTGCTCGACAGGAAGGAATTTTTTACCGACGGCTGGGCCGGTGTATTCGCTAAGCGGGCGGTAGAGGCGATTGTCGGCGAGTTGTTCCATCACATGCCCGACCCAGCCTGCGCAACGCGCGATCGCGAATACCGGCGTGAATAGATCGGTCGGCAGGCCGAGCGAGTAGTAAACAGTGGCGGAGTAGAAATCGACATTCGCATTGAGTCCTTTGCGCTGCTTCATGATCTTGGCAATATGCTCGCTCATACGGATCCATTTCGGTTCGCCGAGTTGTTCGCTGAGCGTTACGGCCATCGCGCGGAGGTGAGGCGCGCGGGGATCGAGGGTTTTGTAAACGCGGTGCCCGATGCCCATAATTTTTTTCTTCTGGGCGAGTTGGTTTTCGATCCAAGCCTCCACATTTTTCTCATCGCCGATTTGCTGGAGCATGTGAATGACGCCCTCGTTCGCGCCTCCGTGGAGCGGACCCTTGAGAGTTCCGATCGCAGAGGTGATGGCCGAATACATGTCCGACAGCGTGGCAATCGTCACGCGCGCCGCGAAAGTCGAGGCGTTCATGCCGTGGTCGGCGTGGAGGACATAGGCGACATCAAGCGTGCGCGCGGCCTGCTCGGTCGGCTCTTTGCCGGTGATCAAATAGAGAAAATGCGCGGCTTCGCCGAGGTCGGCGCGAACCGGTGGGAGGTCGAGCCCCCTCCTGGACCGGTGGAAATACGCGGCAATGACCCCGATCTTCGCAGTGATATCAATGGCGCGCTGGTAGTTCGCGGCGGGGCTTTCGTCTTTGAGAGTCTCGTCGTAAAGACCGAGCATCGACACCGCCGTGCGAATCACATCCATCGGAGGCGCGTCCTTCGGAGCGGATTTAAGGAAATCCACCAGCGGCGAGGGAAGCTCACGGGCCGCGCGGAGTTTTTCCGTGAGCACAGAGAGCTGTTTATTATTCGGGAGTTCGCCGTGCCAGAGGAGGTAGGTCACCTCCTCGAAGGTTGCCTTGCCGGCGATCTCGTTGATGTTGTATCCTGCGTAGATCAAAATCCCCTCGTTTCCCAGCACATCGCTGAGGTTGGTGGTGTTGGCGATGATTCCTTCGAGTCCTTTGGCAATGATGGCTGACATGGTGTGGTGGTGTGGTTGTTGAGGGAGATTGGGGCAAAAAAGATGCCCGAGATCCTGGCGCTTGAAAAGACCAAGGATCAATTTTCTGCCAAAAAAGATTGGCTCGGCATTGTATCGAAGGTTCTGGATTTGGGGTTGACATCCTGCAAAATCCCCCTAGGATCTCGCCTCCATTTGCCTAATTTATGAAACGCACATACCAGCCTTCCAAGCGCACGCGCAAACAGCAATTCGGCTTCCGCGCCCGCATGAAGACCAAGGCCGGCCGCGCCATCCTGAGCCGCCGCCGTCGTCACGGCCGCAAGCGGCTTCTCCCGAAAGGTGTCGAAGTCCACTTCGCCAGACACACCCAGGCCTGAGCGGGAGCGTCTGCGTTTTCCTAAATCCGCTCGTCTCCTCAAAAGCCGCGACTTTCGCAAGGTCCGCGAAAAGGGCAAATCTTCACAAGGTCGGCTTCTTAGGCTGGGTGTTTTCAAGACTTCGAATTCGCATCAGGCACGCATCGGACTCGTGACCTCCAGGCGTGTGGGTGGAGCAGTGGATCGGAACAAAACCCGGCGTCGGCTTCGTGAAATGATCCGCGCAGTTTTGCCCTTGATCTCGCCGGGGTTTGACATCGTAGTAGTCGCCAAATCCTCGGCTGCGAGTGCCAGTTTCGACGATTTGAGAGCGGAATGGTTGCTTCTCGCGCGCCGACTTTCTATTTTGCCCGACTCTCAATGAAACACCTGCTCATCGCTCTCGTGCGCTGCTACCAGCTCATGCTCTCGCCGTTCCTGCAGGTGCTCGGCGGCCCTGGCTGTGGCTGCCGGTTCGAGCCTTCGTGTTCGAACTATTGTATCGAAGCCCTCCGCGCCCATGGAGCCTGGCGCGGTTGCCTCCTGGGACTCCGCCGCCTTGCCAAATGCCACCCCTGGGGCGGATGTGGACACGACCCGGTTCCGACGCAACTCAAGACCCTTTCGCACTAAATGGACCGCACTTCCTGGATCGCCATCATTATCTCTGTCATCGGCCTGTTCGCTTGGCAGTGGTATGTCTCAGAACATCTCGCGCCGCCGCCGGCACCGACAGCTCAGGCTCCCGCCGCCACTACGCCGCCGACGGCAACCCCTCAACCAACGGTTGCCGCGACTCCATCTCCCGCCTCCATGACCGCGTTGGAGGAGACTCTCAAGGGCGAGGGGGCCGAGTTTGTTTTCAACAACGACACCGGTGGCATCGAGCAGGTCGTGCTCGGCCTGCACATGGGCGAGAACAGAGAGCATGTCTCGCTGAACCGCAGCCGCACGCTGCCCATCGGCGCGATTGGTTTCCAGCCGGGCGAGGTGCTTGGGGGATTTCACATGACCACCGATCCCGCGAAAGGCGCGGCGGTTTTCAACCTCGTGCGCGAGGGTGGGCTCGAAATCACCAAGCGCTTCCAGCTTCCGCCCCCGGGGGACAAAACCAAATCCTACCTTGTCACGCTCGACATCTCGTTCCGAAACACTGGTGTGGCGCATCAGCAGGTGCCCGATTTTTTCGTATCGGCCGGCGGTGCCGCACCGATCCACATCTACGACCTCCCGATGTATACGCGCTTCGATTGGGGCCACGGGAACTCAATGACGAACATCGATGTGAATTGGTTCTCTGCCAGCTCGATTCCGCTCATCGGCATACAGATTCACGGTGAGCGCGAGCTTTACCAAGAGAGCGAGCCCGAGATCCGCTGGGCCGCTGTCGCGAGCCAGTATTTTTGCACGATTGTGACCCCTCAAGGCACGGTGCCGACGAAATCGGTTTGGGCCAAACGTTTCGACGCCCCCAAGCTCAACGGCAGTGACATTTTCGGCGTCCAAGGCGGGCTGGTCCAAGCCGGGCCCTCGCTCGCGCCGGGCGCCACGGAGACGCGGTCCTTCCAGATTTACGCCGGGCCCAAAGAACTCGAGCGCCTCCGCCAACTCGGCTCCACGCAAGAGCAAGTCATGAGCTTCGGTATTTTCGGATTTGTGAGCGAATTTCTCCTCTGGGCGATGAACAGTCTCCACGCCCTCATTGGCAATTACGCGTGGTCGATCATTGTCCTCACTATTCTCATCAAGCTCGCCCTCTGGCCGGTTCAGAACAAAGCCACGAACGAGATGCGGAAGATGTCGCTCCTCTCGCCGAAAATGACCGAGATGCGGGAGAAGTTCAAAGACGACCCGCAAAAGATGAACCAGGAGGTGATGAAGCTCTATAAGGAGTATGGAGTGAATCCCTTCAGCGGTTGCCTGCCACTCCTCGTTCAGATTCCGATTTTCTTCGGGTTTTACTCTATGCTCGGCACGGCCATCGAGCTTCGCAACAGCTCGTTCTTCTGGGTCACCGACCTTTCCCAGCCCGATACCGTGGGCTACCTCCTCGGGCTCCCCATCAATGTCCTCCCGATCGTCATGGCCGGCACGATGGTCTGGCAAATGGTCATCACGCCAAAAACCGGCGACGC
This sequence comes from Terrimicrobiaceae bacterium, assembly GCA_044369345.1. GTDB lineage: Bacteria > Verrucomicrobiota > Verrucomicrobiia > Chthoniobacterales > Terrimicrobiaceae > UBA967. The sequence goes on along the minus strand of JBIPMC010000190.1, from coordinate 561 downwards.
CATGCAGCAGCGGATATTCTATTTCATGCCGATCATCTTCCTGGTGTTTTGTTACAACTACGCCAGCGGCCTCGCCCTCTATTGGACAACCCAAAATCTTTTCTCTATCGTCCAACTTTATCTGACACGGAACAAACCCCTGCCGACGCTCGAGAAAAAGAGCATCATCGCCAAGCGGGCGGCCGTTCAGGCCAAAAAGAAAAATAAAAACCGCCACTCGCCATGAACCAGCAACCAGCTGAAATTCTCGACACGATCCTCGGGTATCTCGGCTTTGTCGCCACCATCGAGCACGAGGAGCACGACGGCACGCCCGTCCTCCAAATCCTCACCCACGAGCCCCAGCGATTGATCGGCCGCCGCGAGGAAGTGATGGAAGACCTCCAGCATCTCGTGAACCGGCTTCTCCTCGCCCAAAATCCCCCCGCACCGCGCATCATCGTCGATGTGCAGCACCACCGCGCCATGCGCGACGACGAGTTGGTTTCAAAGGTCAAACAACTCGCCAATGTCGTCCGCGCCACCGGCCGCCCGATGCAAACCGCGCCGCTGAATTCCTAC
>JBIPMC010000189.1:0-4515 GCA_044369345.1 Terrimicrobiaceae bacterium | reverse complement strand
GGTTCCATTTTGACCGGATCGTAGGCCCAGGTGCCGGTGTCCTCCAGATACCAGACATCGTGCCCGAGGGAGCGGAATCCGAGCGCGTATTGGATGTAGTCCCAGGTCACACCGCCAAAGGCGTATTGGCCGATCAATCCCGTAACGACGATTCTCATGGGAGGAAAGGGTAGTCCTTGGTTTCGGATGGCCGCAAGGTCGCTGTCATGGCAATATCAGAAATTGGATTTGTTCCTTGGAGCCTCTTCCAGGCAAATGCGAACCCCCCCAAAAAAAAATTGCCCCCCCCGCATTTCTCTTACCAGTTCAGCGAAGATTCCCTCGTAAAACCTCTGAATGAATTTACCTGAACAGATCAAAAAAGCTGAAATGCACTTTATGCGCGCGGCTTCCGCTCGGGTTTTGCACCACAAATTATGAACCAGAGTCACTCATCCGACCTTTTCATCGTTGATAACTCCAACGGCGATCGGAAAGTCCGCTCCTACTTGCGCGAGTGGTGCGATCTTTCCATTGCGATCGAAAAAGAGGTCCTCAACAAACACCTCCGCCCGCTCCAAGCGGGGCCGGGACCCGCTACGCAGTTCCCAACCTACGCCGAAAGTTTCCCTCCTCTAACCGGACAATCAATTCCTGCTTTATCAGCAAGCACATCGAAAAATCTACCGGATTCGCTGAAGCCGCGAGTTGACTGCGTCGCATTTTTCTCACAACTTGTCCACACATCTCTCCCGTTTGTTTCGACGGCGGGACGCGGGGCGGTTCCTTCGGGAACCGCCCCTGCATTTTATAGCGGTCGCGCTCTGCTATTCGTGCCAATACCTGTTCCCATCTCATGAAGACATTTCTCTATGTCGACGGATTCAACCTCTACTACAGCGCGCTGAGGGGAACTCCCTTGCGATGGTTGAACCCCTTGGAACTCGCGGCCCGCGCTTTTCCTCGAAACGCCATTTCCCACACGAAGTTTTTCACCGCGAAGGTCGCCGAGCTTCCCGGCGACCCCCAACAACCCATGAGGCAACTTCTCTACTGGCGCGCCCTCCGCACGGTTCCCAATCTCGAAATCATCCTCGGCGAATTCCGCAAACGCATCGTGAGGATGGCTGTCGTGAGTCCTCCGCCAAATACCATCGAGGTCTTCAAAACCGAGGAAAAGGGATCCGATGTCAACCTCGCCGCCCACCTTCTTCTCGATGGATTTCAAAACCGCTACGAGGCCGCGATTGTGATCACGGGAGACTCGGATCTAGTCACTCCCATCAAAATGGCCCGTTCGATTCTAAAAAAACCGGTCGGCGTCTTGAATCCGCAGCGCCTCTCCGGTCCGGATTGCCGACTGCCCAGAAAAAGCGCGGGACTCCAGCACGCAGCCAGCTTTTACCAAAATGGCCTGAGTTGGTCGCAACTTGAGAACGCCCAATTTCCAAACCCTCTCACCGACGCCCAAGGCTCCTTTCACAAATCACCTTCCTGGTAAAATATCTCCACCCATGCCCACCGCAGACCTCCGCGCCATCACCGACTTCGACAGCCTTCGCGATTTTCTCGAGGATGAACTCGACTGGAACCTCTCGGGCTATTCCTTCGACGACCTCACTTTTACCTACGCAGCGGAGGAACTTGGGCTCAAACCCGAGGAGGCCGCTGGAGTGAAGGCCATCCACCAGCTCCGCCCGCTTTCCGGCCGCCAGCCTTGGGGCATTTTCTTTGTCGAGTTCGAGTCGAAGCGCCTGCCTGTCGTCGTCATGCGGCGCATTCTTTCTTCGCTCGTCCTCCGCAAGCGCGCTTCCGCGAACCAATCCGAGCGCGCCGCCTTCGCCCCTGACGACCTTCTGTTCATCACCCGCTTCGGCACCGCCGCCGAACCCGAGATCGCCTTTGCCCACTTCCACCAGGAAAACGCCCGCACCCGTCCCGTGCTCCGCGTTCTTGGCTGGGACGGCGGCGACACTCAGCTCAAGCTCGAGCGCGTCGCGGGCATCCTCCGCGAACGCCTCTGCTGGCCCACTGATGATTCCGACCACAAGGCCTGGCGCTCGCAATGGGCCGGAGCCTTCCGCCACCGTATTGGCTACGAAATAAGAACATCCGACCTTCTCGCCACCGAGTTGGCGGCGCTTGCCCGGCGCCTGCGCGACGATGCCACTGATATCATGGAGCGAGAGACACAGAAAGGCCCGATCACCCGCCTTTTCCTCGCTTTCAAGGAAGCCCTGCTGCACGACCTCACGCCCGAGACCTTCGCCGACACCTACGCGCAGACCATTTCCTACGGCCTCTTCACCGCCGCCATCTCGCCCACCGTTCCCGGCGAGGGAAGGCAGGGCACCTACCTTTCCGCCATCCATGTCGCGGACCTCGTGCCCGTCACCTCCCCGTTCCTCAAGGAAATGCTCTCCACCTTCCTCGAAGTCGGCGGCAATAAAGGCGGCCTCGATTTCGACGAACTCGGCGTCCAATCCATCGTCGATCTCTTCACCGGCGAGGAGACCAATATGGACGCCATCCTCCGCGACTTCGGCAACAAAACCCGCGGCGAGGACCCCGTCTTCCACTTCTACGAGCACTTCCTCAGCGCATACAACAAACAGCTCAAAATACAGCGCGGCGTTTTCTACACCCCGCATCCTGTCGTCTCCTACATCGTCCGCTCCGTTCACGAACTCCTCCAAACCGAGTTCGGCCTCGAGCACGGCCTCGCCGACACCACCACCTGGGGCGAGATGCTCAAAAAACACCCGGAGCTGAAACTCCCGCCGCTCACCGACGAGCACAACTGCAAGGAAACCATCTCCCCCGACGAATTCTTCGTTCAAATTCTCGACCCCGCCACCGGCACCGCCACCTTCCCGGTCGAAGTTATCGAAGTGGTCTATAAGCACCTCAAAACCCTCTGGGAAAAACGCGGCCCTGCCGCCATGCCCCGCATTCCGAATTCAAAATCCAACATTCAAAATTGGGGCGAATACTGGAATGAATATGTTCCAAAGGCTCTCCTCCCGCGCCTCCACGCCTTTGAACTCATGATGGCCCCCTACGCCATCGCCCACATGAAAGTCGGCCTTAAGCTCGCCGAGACCGGCTACCAATTCCGCAGCAACGAACGCGTCCGTATCTACCTCACCAATGCACTCGAACCATGGGTGAAACAACTCCCAATCATCGGCTTCGGCGCACTTGCCCACGAAGCTGAAGCAGTAAACAACATAAAACGGGATAAGCGTTTCACCGTGATAATTGGCAACCCCCCTTATAGCAAAGCATCCCAAAACTTGGGCGGACAATTCCTCAACTTAATCGAACGATTTCGGATTTTCTCCGGCGAGCGCATTCGTGAACCTGGCGCTATCCTTTTCGAGCGAGACATCAACAACGACTATGTGAAGTTTTTCGGGCTCAACCGAAATCTGATTGAGTTTGCCAGTGCTGGTGTTTTTGGAATGATAACCAGCAGTTCCTACTTGGACGGGAAGAACTTTCGCGGCGTAAGAGACGCCTTTACTTCTAGCTTTAATCAGCTTCGTATACTTAACCTTCACGGGGACAGTAGGTCTGGTGCACTAACCCGCCAAGGAGTAGTCGATGAGAATGTCTTCGAAATAGAGACAGGTGTATCTATCCTTTTTGCAACACGAACAGCGTCGCCTGCACAATGTTCGACCTTTAAATATAAATATATTGCAGGAACTTACGGCGATAAAAAAGAATTTTTGCTCAACTGCGATGGGTGCCTTGGCGGAAAGACTTGGCCAATCGACCCGCGCCGCTACAAATCCTTCCTCCCTTCTGAGTCCTCCATGCTTGATGAGTATTCAGCATTCAAGCGGTTAGACGAGGCGTTCGTTCTGGCTGTTGATGGAATTAAGACCTCTCGTGATGGATTGGTAATAGCTAACTCGGCTAGAGCTTGTTCTTCCAAGATTCAGGCATTTATGAACTTCAGCGGAAGTGCGGAGGACTTGGAGGAGCAGTTTGGGATAAGCGCAGCGAACTGGGACTACAAAACCGCGCAAAAATACCTGCGGAGAAATTTTTCAGAGGAGCGAATTTGCAAGCTCGCGTATCGACCATTCGATTTTCGCTATATTTACTACGATTCAGAGCTCGTTTTTAGTAATCGCGAGGCGAAGATGTCCCACCTCATTCGCGGTGAGAACTTTGCTCTTGTATGTGCAAGCCGGCTTTCATCCAAGGGGTTCAATCACATCCTGCCTGCCGATTGTTTAGTTGAGATGAAATATGCAAGTCACGATACCAATTCACGTGTTTTCCCCGCATGGTTGTATGAGGAATCTCTGTTGAGTAGAGAAGCTCAGCCGAACATGTCCCGAACCGCACCGGAGATCTCTGGAGGTCTGCTTAAGCCAAATTATTGGATGGAATTAAACGAGGCGGTGCTAGCTCTCCTAAACTCGACGCACTACCGGACTAGATATGTTGAGGAGATCAAAAACGATTTCCCAAGCATCCCACCATTGGCAGATTCAGGGTTGAGGCAAAAACTCGCCAAAT
>JBIPMC010000188.1:0-4536 GCA_044369345.1 Terrimicrobiaceae bacterium | reverse complement strand
GAAATCCGGTGGTGCCGATGTGCTCGAAGCCCTCGGCGTGAATATCAATATCCCACCCGAGTGCGCCGCCACCGCGCTCGAAGCCGCAGGTTGCTTCTTCCTATTTGCTCCTGCCTGCCACCCCGCTTTCAAAGCTGTTGTGCCTGTCCGCCAATTTCTTGCCCAGCAAGGGCAGGCCAGCATTTTCAACATCATCGGCCCGCTTCTCAATCCCGCCCGGCCAGAGTTCCAACTTTCCGGCGTTTTCAATCCCTCGCTTCTGCCGACCTACGCCGGCGTGTTTCTCAAACTCGGACGCCAGCGCGCCTGGGCGCTCCATGGCACCGGCCCCGAGGGGTTGAGGGTGGACGAGGTTTCGCCTTTCGGAAAAACCCAAGTCCTCGCTGTGGAAGCGGGAGATCTTCGCAAATTCGAGATAAATCCCGCTGATTTCGATTTAGCTGCCGCCACCCCTAGCGATCTCCTCGGCGGCGACGCCGTAGCCAACGCCCAAATCCTCCTATCGATCTTCGACGGCTCCGACTGCGGCCCGAAACGCCAAGCCGTACAACTCAACGCCGCCGCCGCCCTCACCGTCGCAGGCCTCGCCTCGACAATCGCCGATGGCTGGACACTCGCCGGAAATGCCATCGACTCCGGCCGTGCCCTGAATTCCCTTGAACAACTCCGCTCAGCCACGCATTAAACCCACCACGATGAAACGACTCCTTCTCGCCCTTCTCCCCTTGCTTTTCCTTATCTCCTGCGCCACGACTCCGTTCCCCGCCAACCCACCCGCCTCGACCCTTTCCCAGATCCTCCAGCGCGGAGTGCCATCAACCACCGTGAAGCGTATCCAGCACGGACGCGTGCTCGACTTCGACGACATCCTCGCACTCGTGAAGGCGAATGTTTCCGGCAAAGCCGTGGTCGCCTACCTCCAGAGCACACGCGCTCCCTACCGATTCACCACCGCACAACTTGAACAACTCAGCGATGCCGGCGCGGGATCGACCCTTGTGAATTACCTTGGCCAATCTGTCGGCTACTACGAGGCTACCAAACGCAAACAACTCGGCGGAACGAAATGGGACAACGATCCCTATTTCAACGACCCTCTCTACTGGGGCGCGCCGCCATTCGATTACGGCTTCCCCGGCGAGTGGGACAATACAGGCTTTGTATTCGGACCATTCTGACATGGAAGGAGTCCAATACCGCATTGGAAACGAAAAGCTCATCCGTGTACTCGACGGCGCGAGCCATCGACTCCGCTCGCTCCTGACGAAACAAGGCCGTCCCGGAGGTGCGTTGCGCGTGGCGGTGATCGGCGGCGGTTGCTCGGGCCTCCAATATAAAATGGATCTCGTCGATGGCCCCGCAAACCGAGACATCATGGTCGAGTCGAATCAAGTCCGCGTGGTGATAGATCCCAAGAGCGCCCTGTTCGTCAGCGGCTCGGAACTCGACTACAGCGACGACCTGCAAAAAGGCGGCTTCAAAGTGACGAACCCGAACGCCGTGGCGCACTGCTCCTGCGGGGAGAGCTTCTCGGCGTGACCGATCTTTTCGCCGTCCTCGACCTCAACCGCTCGGCTTGGCTGGATGCCGCCGATATCAAGGAACGCCACCACGCCCTCATGGCAACTGGAAGTACTTCAACAGCCACACTTCTGAACGAAGCCCGCCGCACACTCCAAAATCCCGCGCTGCGAATCCGGCACTTCCTCGCGCTCGAGTACCCCGATTTCGCACCAACCTCCCGCCCTCATCAGGACTGGGAGTTTTTCCTGAAAGTCGGCCAAGCCACCCGCGACACCTCGGAACTCGCCGCCAAGAAATCCTCCCTCTCCCATCCTCTCGCCCGCGCGGCCCTGCAAAAGGAAATCCTCGCCAAGAACGAATCGTTGCGTCTGCTGAAAGCCGAAATCAAAAACCGCCTTGCCGACTGCGAAAACCGCCTGAGAATTTCCGCCGGCCCCGAGATTTTGACCGCCCTCGCCGAGGAATTCGCCTTTCTCCAAAAAAACGAAAACTCCGTCCGCGAAGCCTTGCTCGCCCTCGATCAAGGTCTCGCGTAGCCGAGAAACTTCCCCTCGCGGCGGAACCACAAAAACCATGGATAACCGCCCATTTTCATCCTCGGCCGGAATTCGTAGATACCCACTCCGCGAGAGCCCTGCGAACCCGCCATCCACATCCTCCCCTCCGGATCACGGCCGAGATACATCATCACATGCGTGACCGGCGGCTTGCGTACCGGTCGATAGGTGTGTTCCCAAAAAAGCAGATCACCACGCCGCAGGGTTCGCATCAAGCGGCTCTCATCGGGCTTCGTCCGCTGGAATTTTCCCCGGCAGCGGAAAAGCTCATATTGATCGGAACTGGTGCGCGGGAGCATTTCGCCCCGATGCTCGCGATGGAGCCAGCGAACCGCATTCGAGCAATCCATCGACCAAGGTTTCACTTCGCCAGGCGGCACCCACGGCCGGGAATAACCAATACCCTGCCCTGCCAGCCAGCGGGCATTGGTTTCCAAATCCGCAAGGCCTGCGGGACTCCACAAAATCGCCGCCGCCAAAACGAAAAACCAAAGGATTTTCACGCGCGACTCATATCAAAGGCACTGGCGACTTGTAGAAAAAATCACTTGCATTGACACCCGCCGAGGGTGGCCCCAGCTTGCGCGGCTATGCCATTTTCCAAGCTTGGGATTTCCAAGCCACTTTTAGAGGGCGTTCTGGCGATGGGTTACACCGAGCCGACGCCGATTCAACTCCGATCGATTCCATCTGCTCTCGAGGGGCGCGACCTCATTGCCTCGGCCCAGACCGGCACTGGAAAGACCGCCGCTTTTGCCCTCCCTACACTCCAAAAACTCGCTTCGCACGGCCGATGCCGTTGCCTCGTTCTCGAGCCCACACGCGAACTCGCCATGCAGGTCGAGACTGCGATGCGAGACTTTGCCCGCTTCACCAACCTCCGCGTCGGCTGCGTCTTTGGCGGCGTCGGCTACGGCGCCCAGCGGACGATGCTCAAAGAAGGCGTCGATATTCTCGTCGCCACGCCGGGGCGCTTGGAGGACCACATCCAACAAGGAACCGTCCACCTCGATGACATCGAAGTCCTCGTGCTCGACGAGGTGGACCGCATGCTCGATGTGGGCTTCCTGCCGCCGATGAAGAGGATCATTTCCAAGGTGCCAAAAAAGCGGCAGACGCTTTTCTTTTCGGCCACCCTGCCGCCGGAGATCGCCGAGTTGGCAAACTGGGCCTTGCGCGATCCCGTAAGGATCGAAATCGGCGCCGCCCGCTCGGTGGCCTCGATTGTGAAGCACGGTGTTTACACCGTGGATCCCTCACGCAAATTCGACTTCCTTCTCGCGCTCCTCAAAAATGTCGATTTCCAAAGCGCTATCATTTTCAGCCGCACGAAGCACGGCGCCGACAAGATCGCAAAAAAACTACGCGCCAATAACCACGCCGTTGCCGTCCTTCACGCGAACCGCACCCAGAACCAGCGCATCGAGGCTTTGAGCGGCTTCAAGTCCGGCAAATACGAGGTCATGGTTGCCACTGACATCGCCGCCCGAGGCATCGACATCGCCGGTGTGAGCCATGTCATCAACTACGACATTCCCCAGCACCCCGAGGATTATGTGCACCGCATCGGCCGCACCGGCCGCGCGAATCAGACGGGCGATGCCTTCACGCTCGTGACCCGCGAGGACATGAAAAAACTCGCCGCCATCGAGCGCTTCATTGGCCAGCGGATTGAACGACTCACGCTCGAAGGTTTCCAAGTCCCGACAAACGGAGAATTGCAAACGGCGCCAAAACCTCCCAAGCCCGAACCACGAATGGACGGACGCCCCAGCTTCCGGGCTCGCGGAAACTTCCGTCGCAGGCGCTAGATTTTTTTGTGCCGACGCGCCGGCTCTTTTGATTAGAGTCCCGCGTTCACATGGAATCGAAAATTCTTACTATCGGCCTTCCCTCGGGAAGCCTCATGGAGCCGACCATCGCGCTTTTCGCGAAAGCGGGCTACGCCATTTCCGGCTCGAGCCGCTCCTACCGTCCTTCCGTGGACGATCCCGAACTTCGCATCCGTCTCCTCCGCGCCCAGGAAATCAGCCGCTACATTGAGCACGGCTACCTCGATTGCGGCATCACCGGCTACGATTGGGTGCAGGAAAACGCCTCCGACATCCGCGAGATCGTGAAACTACCTTATAGCAAAGCCAGTTCGAACCCCACGCGCTGGGTGCTCGTTGTGCCTGAGGATTCGCCGATCAAAACCACCCGCGACCTCGAGGGCAAACGGGTCGCGACCGAGGCTGTCGGCATCACGAAATGCTTTTTTGAAAAAGCCGGAGTCAACGCCGAGGTCGAATTTTCCTGGGGGGCCACGGAGGTTAAAGTCCCCGACCTCGTCGATGCCATCGTCGACATCACCGAGACCGGATCGTCACTCCGAGCGAACAAGCTCCGCATCGTGGACACCCTCATGGAGTCCTACCCCGCCCTCTATTCGAACCACTCCGCATGGGGCGACGAA
>JBIPMC010000015.1:0-14682 GCA_044369345.1 Terrimicrobiaceae bacterium | reverse complement strand
GGCCTGGATGGCGATCTGGGCGGTCTCGGTATCGCGCGTTTCTCCGACGAGAATCCGGTCGGGATCCTGGCGGAGGAAGGCGCGGAGGACGCGGGAAAAAGTCACGCCGATAGCGTCGTTGATTGGCACTTGGATGATGCCGTCGATCTCATATTCCACAGGATCCTCGGCGGTGAGGAGCTTGGAATCGATCGTGTTGATCTTGCGCAGGCAGGAATAAAGCGTCGTGGTTTTTCCTGAGCCTGTCGGGCCGGTGACGATAAAGATTCCGTTTGGTTTTTCGATGACCTGCAGGATGTAGGCCATGATGTCATCGGGCATGCCGAGGGTCTCGAGCTCGAGGTTCACGCTCGAGCGGTCGAGCACGCGGAGCACGACGCTTTCGCCGAAGGCCGTGGGGAGTGTGGAAACGCGGAGATCGACCTGGCGGCCGTTGATCACCCGCTCGATGCGCCCGTCTTGCGGCAAGCGGCGCTCGGCGATGTTGAGGTTCGACATCACCTTCACGCGGGAGATGACCGGCAAGGCGAGGCGGAAGGGAGGGGGATCCATCTCGTAAAGTGCGCCATCCACGCGGTAGCGGATTTTGAACTCGGTCTCGAAAGGCTCGAAATGGATGTCGCTCGCTCGCGCGGCGATTGCCTTTTCGAGAATCAGGTCGACATATTTGATGATCGGATCGGAGTTGGCCTCATTGCGGGCGGCCTGTTCATTGAAATCCTCCTCCAGCCCCTCATTGACCATGACCTCAGCGCCGAATTGATCGAGGATGTTGTTGAGATTCGAGTCCTCGGATCCGTAGTTTTCGACGATCAGTTTTTGAACTTTCGAAGGGAACGAAACGACCGGCACCATCTCGCGGCCGAGAGCAAAGCGGAGGTCTTCGAGTGTGCGGGAGTTGAGGGGGTCGACGAGAGCGACGAAAATCGTGTTTCCGGACGCAGCTATCGGCAGGCATCCATGGAGACGCGCAAGCCCTGCAGGAATCAGGGCGAGGGTCGATCCGTCGGGCTTGAAACCACTCAAGTCAAACGGCTCTGTGCCGATGGAGTCGGCGATGATTTTTTCAAAGCCCTGCTCGTTGACGATCCCGCTTTCGACGAGAATTTGCTCGATCGGTGCGGCGGATGAAGAGGCTTGGGCGAGCAATGCGTCGCCTTGGTCCTGGGTGATCAGCTCCTGCTCGACAAAAATATCGACTACTTGCTTGGCGTCCATAGCAGGGTTAGTCGAGGTCGGACATGGTTGTGCTGATGACCTCCTCGGCGGTGGTCATTCCTGCGAGAACCTTGCGAACGCCGTCCTCGCGGAGGGTGCGCATGCCGAGTTCGCGGGCCCGCAGGCGCAGCGCGATGGTGGAGGCGTTGTTGTTGATCATGGTCCGGACTTCGTCATCAACCAGGAACATTTCAAAAATACCCATTCGGCCCCGGTAGCCTCGGCCTCGGCAGCGTTCGCACCCCGCAGGTCGCATCACGCTCGACTGGCGGATTTGCCCGGGGTCGATCTGGAGTGTTTGCAATTCGTATTCGGAAAGCTCGCCGGGTTGCTTGCAATGCGGGCAGAGCCGACGGACGAGGCGCTGGGCGAGAACGGCGCGGACCGAGCTGGAAACGAGAAATGGCTTGACGCCGATATCGACAAGGCGCGCGATCGCGCTTGGGGCGTCGTTTGTATGGAGCGTCGAAAGAACAAGGTGGCCGGTGAGCGAAGCGTTCACCGCGATGCTGGCAGTCTCCTGGTCGCGAATCTCACCAATCATGATAATATTCGGGGCTTGGCGGAGTATGGAGCGCAGGGCGGCTGGGAATGTCATGCCGATGCTTGCATTCACCGGGACTTGGTTGATGCCGTTCATCTGGTATTCGACCGGATCCTCGACCGTGATGAGTTTGCGATCCGGCTTGTTCATGTAATTGAGGCAGCCGTAGAGAGTGGTGGTTTTTCCTGAGCCGGTCGGGCCGGTGACGAGGATGATGCCGTCTGGAAGGTTCATGCATTGCTCGAACTTTGCCTGGTCGTCGGAGAGGAAGCCGAGGTCGGGCAGGCCGAGGAGGAGTGAGGTTTTGTCGAGGATACGCATGACCACGCTCTCGCCGTGGACGGTCGGAATCGTGGAAACACGGAGATCGATGGAATTGTCCCCGATCTTCATCTGGATTCGGCCGTCCTGCGGGATGCGCTTTTCGGCAATGCTCATCGAGCGCGACATGATTTTGATGCGGCTGATGATCGCGCTGTGGAGTTTCCTCGGTGGCGGCTGCATTTCCTGAAGAACACCGTCTATGCGGAAACGGACGCGCAGTTTTTTCTCGAGCGGTTCGATGTGGATATCGCTGGCGCGGTTTGCGTGGGCTTCCAAAAGAAGCATCATAACCAGTTTGATGATCGGAGCGTCGCCCTCGACGGCATTATTTTCATCATCGGCCGCAGAGTTTTCGGCTGCCGTTGTCGGGGCGGCCTCTTTGATCAAGGCATTCACGACATCCTCGGCGCTGCCATAGTGTTTGAGGATGAGCTTGCGGAGTGCCTCTGGAGCACCACAGACAAATTCCAACTCGCGCTGCAATTTGTAGGTGAGGTCGTCCATGGTTTGCATGTCCATGGGATCTCCGATCGCAAGGGTCAGTACGCCGTTCCGCAGTCCCAGTGGCAATGCCTGGTAGCGGCGCGCATCGTCGCTACCAAGCATTTCAAGAACGCGTCGCTCAGGGTGGGACTCAGCGAGATCCACGAACTCCATGCTGTTCTGGGCCGCCAGCGCGCGGGCGATGTCCTCCTCGGACAAAATGCCGTCTTTAACGAGCGTCTGAATCAACCCCTCCTCCAGCAAATGTTCCCGTGCCTCCTCAATTTGCGCCTTGGTGACAAGCCCTAGGTCGCGGAGGGTTTCAGCTATGAATTCATCGTTGTGGAACACGGTGGTGGCTTGATCGAGAGAGCTATCTTAAGATGGCGCGGGGTGAAGTCAATGTGCGCGCGGCGAATCCCAAAATGCCGCGAGGTCCGTCGGCAGCCCGCTGCGCCACTCGAGCAACGAGCCGTTCCAATCGAGCGCCAATCCCGCCGAGTGGAGGGCGTGGCGGGGAAGGAGAAGGTGCTCCGCGAGTGAGGCAGTCCAACCCGTTTGAATAAACTCCAGGTAGAAATCCTCGGACGGGCCGTAGATTTTGTCGCCCACCACGGGATGGCCGGCGTGGGCTGCGTGGACGCGAATTTGATGGGTGCGGCCGGTGAGGGGGGTCGCCTCGATCAGCGAAAAGGCGCCGTGGCGGCTCTTGAAATTTTCCAGCACCCGAAACTCCGTCGCGGCTGCCGCGCCTTGCGGGTGAACCATTCGCTGAAGGTGGATCTTGGTCTCCAAAACCTCGCCCCGCCGGATGATCGGGGCATCGATGGTGAAAGTTTCCTCCGCCGGATGACCGGTGACGATTAAAAGATAAGTCTTCCGGATTTTGCCCTCCTGCATCGCGATGGCGGCCTGTCGCGCGGCCGCCGAGGTTTTGGCGACGAGAACGATGCCGCTCGTTTCGCGGTCGAGGCGGTTGACCAGCGAGACCTGGCCGCTGTTCGCAATTTCATAGCAAAGAAGCTCGCGCAGACCGTCCCAGAGCGTCTTTGGCCCGCCCGGTTTGCTGGGATGCACGAGCAGTCCGGCAGGTTTGTCCACGGCGAGGAGATCGGCCGTTTCGCCAAGAACACGGAACTCTGCTTGATCAGTCATTGCATCGCGGAAACACTCTCCGCACCATGATCGAACTCCGCAATGTCACGCGAACCTATTCCTCCGGAACGGGAGAGGTTCGGGCGTTGGACAGCGTGTCGCTCGATCTCGCTCCGGGCGATTTCGCAACGATCACCGGCCCGAGCGGCTGCGGCAAAAGCACCCTGCTGAACCTTCTTGGTGGTCTCGACACGCCGACCTCCGGGGAGATTCTCGTGGACGGCCTCGAGTTGCACCGCGCCGGTGAGCGAGAACTCACGCACTACCGCCGCCACACGCTCGGCATCGTTTTCCAGTTCTTCAATCTCCTCCCGGCGATGACGGTGCGGGAAAATGTGGAGCTGCCTCTGCTTTTGCGCGGGGATTCCGAAAAAAAATCCGGTCCGCGTGTCGCGGAAATGCTCGATCTTGTCGGCATGTCGCACCGAGCCGGGCATTTTCCGCACCAACTCAGCGGCGGCGAGATGCAACGCGTCGCCATTGCCCGCGCACTCGCCGGTCGTCCCGCCCTGCTTCTCGCCGACGAACCGACCGGCAACCTAGACTCAGCCAATGCCGCTCTGGTTAGCGAAACTTTCTCAAAGATTGCTTCCCAAAAAATTGCCACGCTGATTATTGTCACTCATAGCGATTCGGTCGCCGCACTGGCTCCGGTGCGCATCCAAATGATCGACGGAACCATCCTCTCCAAGCATGTCATCACTTATTCAATCTGAAGATCCTAGACTAAAGCAATTTGCGATTTTTTCCGGCCTCGGCCGCGATGAGCTTGCCACGCTCGTACGCCTCACGGATATTGTGCAATTCAAGAAAGGCGATAAAATCATCCAAGCCGGCGAGCAGGGGCATTGTCTTTACCTTTTGATCTCCGGCACGGCGGTCGTCCAAGCCCCGCCTCCCGATGGAAAACTCGAACTTGCTGCACTTAAAGTAGGCGACTTTTTCGGTGAGATTTCCCTCGTGGATGAAGGCCCCCGTTCGGCGGATGTCTTGGCACTGGAAGATTGCGAACTCCTCCGCGTTACGCGCACCACGATCGGCGTTCTGGCCGGACTCCAACCCGGAGCAGCCGTCCAAATCCTCAGCTCGATCGGCCGCGAACTCGTCCAACGGCTCCGCACCACCAATCAGAAGTATCTCGACCTCCTTCACCGCCTCGCCCAGCAAGGCCGCTAATTTTTCTGCCCACCGTGTCCAACCAACGCACCCTCGCATCCTCCGCAAGCCTCACCGGAAGCGCCCTCCACACCGGCGAGAATGTCACTCTCACCATCCTGCCCGCCCCTGTCGGACATGGGTTCAAATTCCAGCGCGTCGATCTTCCAGACGAGCCGCTCGTGGAGGCCGCCGCAGTGCATGTGAAGACCGTCGAGCGCGCAACCACTCTGGTTCAGGGGGCGGTGAAAATCCACACCGTCGAGCATGTCATCTCCGCCCTTGTTGGTATGGGAGTGGACAATGCTTTGATTCAAATGAACGCAAACGAGCCGCCGATTGGTGACGGCAGCGCTTCCGAGTTTGTAGCCTTGATTAATAAAGCCGGCATCGTCGAGCAGGACGCTCCCCGGCGGTTCCTCGACATCCGCGAGCCTCTCACTGTCGAGCTCAACGGCTCGACGCTTGTCATTCTCCCAGACACGAAATTCCGCGTCTCCTGCACGCAAGTCGGCCCCGAAGGCCGCTTCACCCAATTTCTCTCCGCTGAGATCACGCCCGAATTTTACGAAAAGGAAATCGCGCCAGCGCGGACCTTTGTTTTCTACGAGGATGTGAAGCCTCTCATGGACAAGGGACTCATCAAGGGGGGCAGCCTCGAAAACGCCATCGTCGCCCGTGGGGACAGCGTTCTCAGCAAGGAACCGCTCCGCTTTCCCGATGAATTCGTCCGCCACAAAATTCTCGATATCATTGGCGATCTCGCGCTTTGCGGGCGCTTCCTCCGCGCCCATGTCATCGCAGTGAAGCCCGGTCACGGCATCAACACCGAAGCCGCCAAAAAACTCTCCGAACGCATCGGGGCAGCCGCCTCTGTCGCGCCGCGTCCCATCGCCGCTCCTGCTGGCGCACTCGATATCAACGCCGTGATGAATATCCTCCCACACCGCTATCCCTTCCTCATGGTGGATCGGATTGTGGATTTCGACGGCGGCCTCAAAGCCACCGGCGTCAAAGCCGTGACGATCAACGAACCCTACTTCCAAGGACACTTCCCCGGTCACCCCGTCATGCCTGGTGTGCTTCAACTCGAGGCCATGGCCCAAGTCGCCAGCATCGTCATGATGCGCCGCACTGAGAACGATGGGAAAATCGGCTATTTCATGAGCGCGGACGAGGTAAAATTCCGCAAACCCGTCATGCCCGGTGACACGCTGTTCATCGAGTGCGAACTTACCAGCGCCAAGAAGCGGCTCGGCAAGGCCTCCTGCCGTTGTCTCGTTAATGGCGAGGTTGTCTCCGAGGGAACCCTGCTCTTCGGCCTCGTCGACAAATGACGCACATCCACCCGAGTTCCGTCGTCGATCCCTTGGCGTTGTTGCGCGAAGGCGTCGAGATCGGCCCCTTCTGCCACATCGGTCCACAAGTCGAGATCGGCCCCGGCACACGACTTCTCAGCCATGTCTCCATCGCCGGCCCCACAAAAATCGGGGAGGGGAATGTCTTTTATCCCTACTGCTCGATCGGCCAACGCTCGCAGGATCTCAAATATAACGGCGAACCGACCTATCTCGAAATCGGAAACCAAAACACCTTCCGTGAATTTTGCACCGTGAACCGAGGCACCCTGCCCGGCACGAAAACCATCGTCGGCAACCACGGAAATTTCCTCGCCTACTCCCACATCGCACACGATTGCCTCGTCGGCGACCATGTCATTTTCTCGAACAACGGAACTCTCGCTGGCCATGTGATCGTCGAAGAACACGCCATCATTGGCGGTCTCTCCGGCGTCCACCAATTCTGCCGGATCGGCCGCCACGCCATCGTCGGCGGCTGCACAAAAATCGTGCAGGATGTGCCGCCCTACATGATTGCTGATGGCAACCCCGCCGAAGTCCGCGGCGTGAACCAAGTCGGCCTTGAGCGCCGGGGATTTTCACCCGAAGACACCCGCGCCCTCCGTGAAGCCTACCGACTCCTTTACCGCTCGAATATGAATGTGAAGCAGGCCTGCGAAAAAATCGCAGCCGATTACTCCGGCCCCGAATACATCACCCGCCTTCTCGACTTCATCGAAGTCAGCCAACGCGGGATCATCCGTTAGCAACCTCAAAAACACATTGGCGTTCTTGGGGTGATTATGGCATTTTATAACCTTTCGCCGACGTAGCACAGTGGTAGTGCAATCGATTCGTAATCGATAGGTCACGGGTTCAAATCCCGTCGTCGGCTCTCCCATTTTACGCTGCCATGTAGGGCAGGGAGGCTGCGCGGGACTTTACGGCTTCGAGACCTTCAAGGAGGTCGGCGATGGCGTCCCATTTGCCGGAGACCAAGGCCTCGTGGGCGTAGGCGGCGATGGTGATGGGGAAGTCGGTGTCGGCGATGGAGATTTTTTTCTCCGTGAGGTCGAGTGTTAGGACAGCGGAGGGGTCGGACTCGATGAGCTTGGTGATAGCGCGGATGTCATCGCCGCTGGCGACGACGCAGGGCATGCCGAGGGTGATGGAGTTGCCGAAGAAGATTTCCGCGAAGCTTTCGGCAGCGATGGCGCGGATGCCGAATCGGTAGAGAGCCTGCGGGGCGTGCTCGCGCGAGCTGCCGCAGCCAAAGTTCGAGCCGGAGAGGAGGATGCTCGCGGCTTGGAAGCGATTGTCATCTAAAGGGTGGATTTCTCCGGCTTCCTTGGCGAAGGCGCGGGCATCGTAGAAAGCGAACTCGCCTAGTCCGTCGAAGGTGATGCACTTCATGAAGCGCGCGGGAATGATGCGATCGGTGTCGAGATCGTCGCCGGGGACATAAACGCCGCGTCCGGCGACTTGGGTGATTTTTTCGAGAGCCATCTTTTTAAAAATTCGAAATGCGGGAATGCGAAAAGGGGGTTAGTTCACACCGAAGACTTCGCGGGCGTCGGAGATTTCGCCGGTGACGGCGGCGGCGGCAACCATGAGCGGCGACATGAGGACGGTGCGTCCGGTCGGGCTGCCTTGGCGGCCTTTGAAGTTACGGTTGCTGGAGCTGGCGCAGAGTTGGTCGCCGACGAGTTTGTCGGGGTTCATGCCTAGGCACATTGAGCATCCAGCGCCTCGCCATTCAAAGCCGGCGTCGCGGAAAATCTCGGCAAGGCCCATGCTTTCGGCGACGGTAGCGACGCCTTGCGAGCCGGGGACAACGATAGCTTTGACGCCGCTGCGGACTTTCCGGCCTTTGATGTGGCGGGCGACTTCCTGGAGATCACTGAGGCGGCCGTTTGTGCAGCTTCCGAGGAAGGCAACATCAACCTTGGTGCCTTTGATCGGAGTTCCCGACTTGAGGTTCATGTGGGCGAGTGCCTCCTCAGCGGTGGCGCGGTCTTTTTCGGGAACCTCATGGGCGGAGGGGACATTCTCGTGGATGAAAATGGCCTGCCCGGGATTGATTCCCCAGGTCACCGTCGGGGCGATGTCCTCGGCTTTGTAGGTGACGATGTCGTCGTATTTCGCGTCGGGGTCGGAGGCGATGGCCTTCCAGCGCGCGACGGCGGCATCCCACTCCTCGCCTTTCGGCGAGTAGGGGCGGCCTTTGAGATATTCGAAAGTGGTGTTGTCGGGGTTCACATAGCCCACACGCGCACCGCCCTCGATGGACATGTTGCAAACGGTCATGCGCTCCTCCTGCGTGAAGGCATCGAAGGTCGTGCCCGCATATTCGTAGGCATAGCCGAGGCCGCCATTGACCCCGAGCTTGCGGATGATGTGGAGAATCACATCCTTCGCATAAACGCCCGGTGCGAGTTTGCCATTCACCTCGATGCGGCGGACCTTGGGTTTGTGGAGCGCCATGGTTTGAGTGGCAAGGACATCGCGGACCTGGCTGGTTCCGATGCCGAAGGCGATCGCGCCGAATGCGCCATGCGTGGAGGTGTGCGAGTCTCCGCATGCGATGGTTGTGCCGGGCTGGGTGATGCCTTGCTCGGGCCCGACGATGTGGACGATGCCCTGTTTGCCGGTGGGGAGGTCAAAGAAGGTGATGCCGTTTTCCGCGCAATTTTTGCGGAGCGCCTTGATCATGGCGTCGGCGAGATCATCGCTGAATGGCTCGACGCGCTCATCGGTCGGTACGATATGGTCCACCGTGGCGAAGGTGCGGTGTGGGTAGAGCACCTTGAGGCCGAGGTCGCGGAGCATGCCAAAAGCCTGCGGGCTGGTGACCTCGTGAATGAGGTGGGTGCCAATGAGGAGTTGGGTGGCTCCGTTAGGAAGGGTGCGAACGGTGTGCGCCTCCCACACCTTGTCGAGTAGCGTCTTGCTCATATGTCGGTCCGTCGAGATTAGACGCGAGCGGCTTGGTTGCAAGACGGCAGAAGTTCCGATGCTTGGATCGCGGCACCGATGATCCCGGCGTTGTTTCGCATTTGGGCGGGCTCGATCAAAACTTCGGTCTTCGCGGTTAAATACGGCAGGAATTTTTCGGCCTTCTTGCTGATCCCTCCACCGATGATGAAAAGCTCCGGCGAAAAAAGGCGTTCCAGTTCGGCGAGGTATTCGCTCACGAGCTTGCTCCATTTTTTCAAGGACAGGTCCTTTTCCTCGCGCACCCGCTCCGAAGCGCGGTGCTCGGCTAACTTGCCGCGAATGCGCAAGTGCCCGAACTCGGTGTTCTGTAGCAGAACTCCGTCGCAAAAGATCGCGCTGCCGATGCCGGTTCCGAAAGTCAGCATGATCACCGTGCCGCGCCGGTCCCGACCGGATCCGAAGTGCATCTCGGCGATCCCCGCCGCATCGGCGTCGTTCAGAACCGTGACAGGCCCATGGAGGTGTTGGCTGAAAAGTTTTGCCGCGTCCACATGCAGCCAGGACTTGTCCACATTTGCGGCAGAAAAAACCACGCCCTTCTTGACGATCGCGGGGAAGGTGACGCCTACAGGTCCTTGATAATTGAAATGGCGGGTGATCTCCTGCACGGCGTCCGCCACGGCATTCGGCCGGGCAGGTTGCGGGGTGGGAATTCGGAAACGCTCGCCGGCGAGTTCGCCGGTTTTCACATTCACGGGGCCGCCTTTGATTCCCGTGCCGCCGATATCGATTCCAAGAATGTTCATGAAGTAGAGGTTTTGAGACCGGTCGTTCTCTGCCGTGAAGTGGGAGGCGTCAAGCCTTGCAGGATTGGCGCAGTGCGGCGGGCCGGTGTAGTCTCTCGCCCATGTCCACAACCCGCACTCCGCTCCGCAACGAAATCCCGGAATCCGACAAATGGGATCTCGCCCCGCTCTTCAAATCCGAAGCCGATTGGGAGACGGATTTCGCCAAATTGCATGAGGCCTACTCTGGGGTTTCAAAATTTCGCGGCCGTCTCGCCGAATCGCCCGCCGTGCTAGCCGAGTGCCTCGAGTTTGAGAAATCGATCGACCATCTCGTCGATCAACTCAACCAATACGCCGCGCTCAGCACCGCTGGTGATAGTTCAGACGCTGCCGCGCTCGCGCGCGAGGCGAAACTCGACAGCCTGCTTGTGAAAGTCGGTGAGGCTTTTTCCTTCATCTCTCCCGAAATCCAGCAAATCCCGGATGACCGCTTCGCCCAATTCCTCGCCGATTCCGCACTCGCCGATTGGACGATCCTTCTCAAAAAACTTCGCCGCAACAAGCCCCACACGCTGACGGCCGGCGAGGAGCGACTCCTCGCGCTTGGCTCCTCTGCGATGCGAGGGCACTCGGAGACTTTTTCCCAGCTCACGAATGTGGACATGAAGTTCGGTGTGCTCAAGGATGCCGAGGGCAACGAGCGCGAGTTGACGCAGAGTTCCTTTTCCTCGTTCCTCCAACAGCGAGATCCCGCCGTGCGCAAGGCGGCGTTTCACCAGTTCTACCGCGAGTTTGCCGACCACAAATTCTCCCTCGCCGCCGGCCTCGCGAATTCCCTCCGCGCCGATGTTTTCTATGCCCGCGCGCGCAATCACGCCTCGGCCCGCGAAGCCGCGCTGTTCGCCGACGATGTGCCGGTCGCGATTTACGAAAACCTCATCTCGACCGTTCGCTCCAACCTCACTCCGCTTTTCGAGTATTTCGAACTGCGCCGCCGCGTCCTGAAACTCGAGGAAATCCACCACTACGACACCTATGTGCCGATGGTCGCTGGCGTGAAAACGAATGTCCCCTGGGACGAGGCGGTGGAAAAAGTCGTCGCGGCCCTTGAGCCTCTTGGCCCGGAATACACCGCGACGATGGCACACGGGCTGCGCGACGGGCGCTGGTGCGACCGCTACGAGAACAAAGGCAAGCGCAGCGGAGCCTTTTCCTACGGCACCTACTCGAGCCCGCCCTACATCATGATGAACTACAAAGCCGATGTGTTCTCCGATGTCTACACGCTCGCCCACGAGGCAGGCCACTCCATGCACACCTGGCACTCGAGCCGCGCGCAACTTTACCAAAACCACGGCTACCCGATCTTCCTCGCGGAGGTTGCCTCGACCTTCAATGAGATGCTTCTCACCGAGCATTTGCTGAAAACAACCGATGATCCCACGATGAAGGCGTTCATCTTGAATCGCCAGATCGATGACCTGCGCGGCACGCTCTACCGCCAGACGATGTTTGCCGAGTTCGAGCGCGAAACCCACGCCGCCGAGGAGCGCGGGGACGCTGTCACGCTCGAGGGATTCCAAAAAATCTATCGTCGCCTGCTCGACGATTACTTCGGCCCGAAATTCTCGATAGACGACGAACTCGAACTTGAGTGCCTGAGAATCCCGCATTTCTTCAGCGCGTTCTATGTCTACAAATACGCGACCGGCATTTCCGCCGCAGCCGCGCTGGCCCGCCAAGTCCTCGAGACAGGTGATGCCAGTCGCTACCTCGGTTTCCTGAAAAGCGGCGGCAGCAAATTTCCGGTCGAAACACTCCGCGAGGCCGGAGTGGACATGGCCAGCCCCGAGCCGGTGCAAGCCACGCTCGACCTCTTCGCGCGCCGTGTGAAGGAGCTCTCAGCCTTGATCGGGTAGGGGGCTTTATTCGGAGGATTCGACCATGCCGCTTCGCCTGCTCCAGCACCCGCTCGCTGACCACATTCTCACGCACTTGCGCGACCGCACGACGAAGCCCATCCTCTTCCGAAATCTCAGCTGCCAGCTCTCACTGATGCTCGCGCTCGAGGCCACTCGCGACCTCGAGACAGTGGAAAAAAACATCGAAACGCCACTCGCCCCGCATACGGGACGCGTCTTGGCGAGGCCGCTTGTGGTCGTGCCGATTCTGCGGGCCGGGCTGGGAATGCTCCAACCGTTCCAAGACATTTTTCCTGACACCTCCGTAGGCTACATCGGTCTGGAGCGCGACCACGAAACTGCCAAAGCCCGGAGCTACTACTGCAAACTCCCACCCGTCGCCGGCGCCCGTACAATTGTGGTCGATCCGATGCTGGCCACCGGGGGTTCCGCTTCGCAGGCCTTGCAGCTTGTGAAAGACCACGGCGCAACCGATGTTTGCCTCGTCTGCATCCTCGGCTCGCCCGAAGGCGTCGAAGCAATCCACCGCGCCCATCCCGATGTCTCGATCATCCTAGGCGTCCTCGACGAATCTCTGAACGCCAACAAATACATCGTCCCCGGGCTGGGCGACTTTGGCGACCGCCTTTACGGCACCCACGCCTGAGATAAAGCCGAAGCCGCTCGCCTCGTTATTTTTTACCCCGGCCGGGGAAGGTCAGCTCGGCGACGCCGGATTTGTCCAAGTCGCCAAATCCTTCGGAGACCATGCGGTCGTATTGCTTCTTGGTGGCTTCGGCGAGCGGGAGATTGAGGCCTTTTTCGTGGGCGAGCGAGAGCGCGATGCCGCTGTCTTTTGCGGCGTGGGCGCCGGAGAAGAAGCAGGAGTGGTCGCGGTTCTGCATGTCCTCGCCGTCGGT
Source organism: Terrimicrobiaceae bacterium (assembly GCA_044369345.1). GTDB lineage: Bacteria > Verrucomicrobiota > Verrucomicrobiia > Chthoniobacterales > Terrimicrobiaceae > UBA967. The sequence goes on along the minus strand of JBIPMC010000015.1, from coordinate 1,917 downwards.
CTTGAGCACGCGGGAGTCGGCACCGGTTTGCGAGAAAACCTCGCGCAGCATGGTGAGATCGAGCCCGAGCGCGGCTCCGAGGCCGAGGCCTTCGGCGAGTCCGGCGGTGTTGATGTTCATCACCATATTGACGAGAGCCTTGACCTGCGCGGCCTTGCCTGTGGCACCGATGTGTCGGAGCGAGATGCTGAGATCTTTGAGGATCGCTTCGGCGCGTTGGAAGGCCGCGTCCGAGCCGCCAGTCATAAGATAAAGGGTTCCCTCGCGGGCTTGGGTGATGCTTGATGCCATGCAGGCCTCGAGGGATTCCGCGCCGGCTTTGTGCGCAAGCGCTTCCACATCGAGGTGAACCTGGGGCGAAACGGTGGCGCAGTTGACGAACAGTTTTCCTTTTGCGCCAACGAGGAGGCTGTCGCCCTTTTCGGCGAAGATCGCACGCATGGCTTTGTCATCAGTGACGACCGTGATGATCACACTGGCGAGTTCGGTGACGCGGGCCAGGGTTTTGCAGGCTTCCGCGCCGATCTCGGCGGCGAGGTCGGTGGCGAGCGGGGCGTGGTTGTCGTAAACAGCCGTGACGCTGTATCCTTTGTCCTTGAGGCGGCGGGCCATGTTGGCGCCCATGCGGCCAACTCCAACAAATGCGATGGTTTCTTTCATAGGTGTTTTGGTTTTTTAAGCTGCGAAAAAGGGATTGGCGTGCTTCTGCTCGCCAACCGTTGTGAGCGGGCCGTGGCCGGAGCAAATGATGGTCGCGTCGGGTAGAGTGAGGACTTGCTCGCGATTGTTCCTAAGAGCGTCGGCGTAGGAAACCATCCCCCCGCCCATCGAGCCCGCGAACATCGAGTCTCCGACCATCGCGACGGGTTGGGCGAGGCCTTGGATGAAAAAAGTCACTCCGCCGGCGGCATGGCCGCTCGTAAGGCGGGTTTCCACCGAGAGCTTGCCGATTTGGAAAGCGCGGCCGGGGCTGAATGACTCGGCGTTGGGGAGCGGTTCCTTCTCGCAGACCCAAGCGTGCGCGCCAGTGGTTTTCGCCAAACGATCCAAGTCGAGGATGTGGTCGGTGTGGATATGGGTGATGAAAATTTGTTTCACCTGAAGCCCATGGCTCGCGGCGAAGTCGAGCATCGGTTGGCCATCCGCGCCGGTGTCGAAAATGGCAGCTTCTTTTGTCGAAGGATCCCAGACGAGGAAGGAATTCACGGTCATGTCCTCGAAGACCGTGTTGAAATGGGCGAGGCCTTCGGGTTCCTGAAGCGCAGTGGGTTTGTAGGAGGATTTGGCCAACGCCAAAAGTGCGTTGACCCCGAGTCCGAGAACTCCCGCAATCTTGCGCAGAAGGGCTTCGTTGAGCTCACCGGATTTCAAAATCAGAATCTCGGCAACCGTGGCGCCGGACTTGGCCGCAAGGGCCTCGTCGTTGATCGAAAGCCCGCGCTGGGCCTTTCCAATGATGTCAGTGAAGCTGTCTTCGAGCGGGATATTTAAAGCCATAAGAGGGCGTTTGTTTATCAGCCCGAGGTGAAAAGTAAATTTCCTAAATCCGCTCGGGTTGGCTGGCGGCTCCGAGAAACATTAAAACGCGAACCCGAGTGAGGTGCTGATGATGTTGTTGGTATAGCCGTCGCCTCCGAAGTTCACATTGTAGAAGAGCGAGGCGCTCCAGCGGTCGGCGAATTTCGCGCTGATGCCGGCTTCGCCGAAGACGCTGTTGCGATACGGCGCGCTGGTTTTGTAGTCGAACGAGGCACCGCTGCCGCCGTCGAGGGACTATTCACTGGAGAAGACTTCCAGGTTCATGCGAGATTTTCCGCAAGACCTTGCGGGGAGTAAATGGACACCCCAGAGATGGTTTGGCCGTAGAGTCGGCCGAAGTGGGTTTTATCGCCGGAGAGGAGGACTTGGCTCCGGTGC
>JBIPMC010000187.1:0-4550 GCA_044369345.1 Terrimicrobiaceae bacterium | reverse complement strand
GGCTTGAAGGTGCTCAAAAAAACACACCACACACAGAATGGCTAAATACAAACTCGAATACATCTGGCTCGACGGCTACGAGCCCGTTGCAAACCTCCGCAGCAAAACTCAAATCAAGGAATTCGCCAGCTTTCCCAAGCTCAAAGACTTGCCATTGTGGGGCTTCGACGGCAGCTCGACACGCCAGGCTCCCGGCGGCAGCTCCGATTGCGTGCTGAAGCCTGTTGCCGTTTTCCCGGATTCAACCCGCAAAAATGGCGCCCTCGTCATGTGCGAAGTCATGATGCCCGATGGCAAGCCTCATATTTCGAACGCCCGCGCGACCATTCTTGATGATCCCGACGCATGGTTCGGCTTCGAGCAAGAGTATTTCCTTTACCAAGACGGCCGCCCGCTCGGCTTCCCTGCCGATGGCTTCCCGGCTCCTCAGGGCCTCTACTACACCGGCGTCGGCTACAGTTCCGTCGGCGACATCGCCCGCGAGATCGTGGAGCGTCACCTCGACCTCTGCCTCGATGCCGGCATCAACCACGAAGGCATCAACGCCGAGGTCGCCAAAGGCCAGTGGGAATTCCAAATCTTCGGCAAAGGCTCCAAGCGCGCTGCCGACGAAGTCTGGGTGGCCCGCTACATCTTGCAACGCCTCTGCGAGCAATACGGCGTGGATGTGAACTACCACTGCAAACCGCTCGGCAAGGATGTCGATTGGAACGGCTCCGGAATGCACTCGAATTTCTCCACCAAATACATGCGCGAAACCGGTGGCAAAGATTACTTCGAGAAGCTCATGGCCGCTTTCGATAAATACAAAAACGAGCACATCGCCGTTTACGGGCCGGACAACCATCTCCGCCTCACCGGTCTCCACGAGACCCAGTCCATCGATAAATTCAGCTACGGCTTGGCGGACCGCGGTGCATCCGTCCGCATCCCGCACAGCTTCGTGAACAACGGCTACAAAGGCTACCTCGAAGACCGTCGCCCGAATTCCCAAGGCGACCCCTACAAAATCGCCAGCCGCATCCTTCAAACGATCGCCACGGTTCCAACCGGCAAGGCGCCCGCGAAGAAGGGCAAATAACCAGCCATCCACTCAACAAAAACGCCGTCCGTAACCCGGGCGGCGTTTTTTTTTGAAAAAAGAAAGATCGCTGCTGTAAAAATTCCTTGCTTGCCCCAGCGATAGTTTACATTGTCAATACATGCCGCTCGCAAACACCCGCGCCGGCCTCGGAGGCACCACCACCATGAACTCCTCTTACATCCACCCCACGAAAGCACCTGCGCCACGCCGCGCCGGCTTCACGCTGATCGAACTCCTTGTCACGATCACCGTCATTGCCCTCCTCGCCGCCCTCACGCTCGCCGCCGTCGACGGGGTCAACCAAAAAGCCAACCGCGATAAAGCCAAAGCCGAGATCGCTGCTATCTGCAACGCTTTGGAACAGTATAAATCCGTCAACGACTCCTACCCCGCCGCCGGCGGCAACGGGACGGTTCCCTTCTCCTCAAGCGGCAATGCGACAATCCAGCCCTTCTTTATCGCAAATAAAATATCCACCAACTCCTCCGGCCAACTCACAGACCCCTACGGAAACGCCTACAAATATCAACTTCCCGGCACCCAAAACCCCGCCTCCTTCGATGTCTGGACGACCGACAACAAAGGCAACACCAACGGCAACTGGTAAAATGAAAACAATCGAAACTTCTCCCGCAGAGCCGCAGGGACGCCGAGAAAGCCCTCAAGGAGCCCGGGCGTCCCGCCCACCATCGACCCATGGTAGGGACGACTCGCCGCAGCCGTCCGTAAACAATCCCCGCTGAATGAAAACAGAGCCTCACACGAAGCCACCAAGCCACGAAGGGAATCCATCTCAGCGATCTACCCCTAGCATTTCCTCTCTCCGCGCCTCCGCGCCTCCGCGCGAGTTTCCTCTCCTTTCTCCATTTCCGGTCTCCGCTTTCCGGTCTCCGCTTTCCTCTTCTTCCGCCTTTTCCCTCGTTGAGCTACTCGTCGTCATGGCCATTATCGGCATGATGGTCGGCCTCTCGGCCCTCGCCGTTTCAGGCATGCGCGGCCCGGCGGTGCAGCATGCCGCCGATCAAGTCATGAGCGGTCTCAGCCTCGCCCGCCAAGTCGCCATCACGAAAAACACCCAAGCTGCGCTGCTTATCGCCACAAACACTGGCGCCGGCTTTCCCACAAATGGCCCTTACCGCCACTGGTCAGTAGTTTATTCCAACAGGGGAAGCAGTGGAAATTGGACAATTGCCAAAGACTGGGAGGAATTGCCGAATGGAGCTTTTTTCCTTGACACCCTCGGCCAGAGCGGCGCCCCCTATTCCTCGATGAATGGAACGGCCCTCACTGTCAATTATTCGATCGGCTCCTTCAATCCGACAAATTTCGCAACGGCCACTTTCACAGTCAGCGGAACCGCCATCAATAACGCCACAATTCCGTGCATCCAGTTTAACAGCGATGGCACTAAATCAAGCGGAGGAGGCCAAGCCATCCGCATTGCACAAGGCTCCATCATTGGCGGAAATGCCACTCTCACAAGCCTGAAACAATATTATGTAATAGAAACAGATACCCAGACAGGTCGTATTCGCATGAGGGCCCCGGAGAGCTATCGCAACCCATGAAAATGTCCAAATCCAAAGCCTTCAGTCTGATCGAAGTCGTCATCGCCCTCGGGATTTTTGCCTTTTGTATCGTCGGCATCATCGGCCTCCTGCCCATCGCCGCCAATTCCGTGAAATCCGTTTCCCAAGAGAGTAACGCCAACAATATTGCGGAGTCCATTGCAGGTTTCTGGCAAGTGGCCCCTAGTGGCTCACAAACCGGCGGCAATTTCACCATGGGCAACTTCACGGCAGGAAATGACACAACCCAAACAATTTACTATGATAATTTCGGCTCGGAAGTTTCTGCAGCCACCGATGCCTCTCTGCGTCTTGTTTACGATGCCCAGACCTTAAGCGGCTACCCCGACAGCTTCACGGTCAACCTCACCTTCACTTGGCCCCCCAATGCCTCGGCGAACTCCACCACGGCGAACACCCGCACCTTCAACTACATCTTCACCAAATGAAGACGAATGCAATCCAAGGTATGGACGGCTCGCCGCAGCCGTCCGCAGATTCCTACACAATTCGGGCATCTCGGCAACCTGCCCTTGCCATCTCCCCTCTCCGCGCCTCCGCGCCTCCGCGTGAGTTTTCTCTCTGCCCACCGCTCTCCGCCCACCGCTCTCGGCTCGCCTTCACCCTCCTCGAGGTCCTCGTCGCCACCGCCATCCTCGCCATGATGCTGGCCTTCCTCTTCAACCTCGTGGGCTCCAGCGCCAAACTCTGGGAAGTCGGCAACAAAAAAATGGAAGCCGCCCAAGCTGCGCGCGTCGGGCTTAATATCATGGCAAGAGACCTAAAAAACGCCTTTGCCGGCAACATGACCACTTATACCTCCAACGGTACCGCGATAAATAACATCGCTCCTTTCATGGCGTTTGGCAATAACACAACCACCACCATGGGGTTGGGCGGCGGGGCTATCAGCGCCAATGGCAGCCAGCAAATCGCTGGTGTGACGCTCACCAACAACTCCAGCATCCCCTACAATGAATTCGGCTATATGGCTGTTTTCATTGACGATGCCGATGGTATCGACCCCATGATTGGCGACCGGTATTACCTCGTAAAAAAAGCCGATGGCGTAACGACTACCGGCGGAGATTTTTATATTCGCGGAAACGCCACCGCCGCATGGCACAGCAGCGCGAGTGAATTTTATCCCATTATCGATCACTGCATTCGCCTCAAGCTCGGGTATTACGGCAACTCGACCTCCTCTACTGGCACACCGGGGTGGACCACCACATGGTCGCCCGTTGACCGTCTGCCCCTGGGTGTTCTTGTCACAATCTCTGTGATCGACTCTAAAACTGCAGTTAAAATCAACGCCATTAAAAATGGCAGCGCGCTGACAGAGCTCGAAATTACCAACGGCCTCTCCTCCTCACCCTCGGCTACATTAACGGATATCGAGCGCCTCATCTCCCAAGGCTCCGTGACCATGAGCCGCTTCATCCCCTTCAACTCCAACTAGTCCCGCCGCTCCATGAAATCTAAAAACCTCTCGATCCTCAGCAAGGCCAAAAGGTTTACTTTCCTCTCTGTGCACTTTGACTCGGTCGTGCCCACTCCCTCGCCCTTCGGGCCAATCTGCGATTGCTCCATCTCCCGCCTGCCCCGGCGCTCGATTGTGGTTAATTCCTCTTCTTCCGGCTCCGCCCTCATCCTCGTCCTGCTCATCACCGCCCTGCTCTCCACCATCGCCGTCTCCTTCCTCTCCACCTCCCGCGTGGAGCAGATTGCGGCCCGCAATTTCTCCCGCCAAAACGCCGCCTCCGGCCTCGCCGAAATGGCCACCCAGCAGGCCATGGCACAGATTCAGCAGGGATTCACCGTCAACGGCACCGCCACCATCGTCATCACCACCCAGCCCGGTGCGATCCGCCAGTTCACATTTTCCGGCGGAAATA
>JBIPMC010000186.1:0-4552 GCA_044369345.1 Terrimicrobiaceae bacterium | reverse complement strand
TTGCTGACCAATGCGGTGGGCGCGGTCGGTGGCTTGGGCTTCGACGGCCGGATTCCACCAAGGGTCGAAGTGGATGACGGTATCGGCGGCGGTGAGATTAAGTCCAGTGCCGCCAGCTTTGAGGCTGATGAGAAATACGGAGATCGACGCGTCGGATTGGAAGCGCTCGACAACGGTGCCGCGATCTTTGGTGGTTCCATCCAAGCGACACCAGGAAATGCCGGCCTCGTCCAATGCCGGCGCGATGAGGTCGAGCATCGAGGTGAATTGACTGAAAACGAGCGAGCGGTGCCCGCCATCCACGGCCTCGCGGAGCAACTCCAGCAGAGCCTCGAGTTTTCCTGATGGGGCGGGGGAGTCTTTGCCGAGCAAGCGGAGGTCGCAACTGGCTTGGCGCAGGCGCAGGAGGGCGGCCAGGACTTTCATGCGGGCGGCCCCGCCTGAGTCACGCAGGGCATCGACCTGAGCCCGGGCGGCGATCTGGAGTTGCGTGTAGGCAGACTTTTGATCGGGGGTCAGTTCGACCTCGACGACCTGTTCGATCTTCTCGGGTAGCTCGGGGAGAATTTGGGTTTTCGTCCGGCGGAGCATCCATGGTTTCACGCGACGCACGAGCCTGGGCCAGATGGAGGCGCCATCACCGGCGAGGATCGGCTTTTCGTAGCGGTCCTGGAAATCCCCGCGAGTTCCTAGATAACCGGGCATGAGGAACTGAAAGAGCGACCAGAGATCGCGCACGGAATTCTCGAGCGGGGTGCCGGTGAGGATGAAGCGCGCTCTGGACTTCACGGCGCAGGCGGATTTGGCGTTTTGGCTTTCCGGATTTTTGATGTGTTGCGCCTCGTCGAGGACGGCGGAGGCAAAGGCGAGGTTTTGGTAATGCTCGATGTCGCGTCTGAGCAGCGCGTAGCTCGTGACGATGAGGTCGTGCTCGGGGATTGTGGCGAAGAGTTTTTCCCTGACCGCGCCGTGGAGGGAGAGGACACGAAGGCCGGGAACGAAACGCGCCGCCTCGCGAGTCCAGTTCCAGACGAGCGAAGAGGGGCAAACCACGAGGTGCGGGCCGGGTGTGGCCTCGAAATAGGCGAGGGCTTGGACGGTTTTGCCAAGGCCCATGTCGTCGGCGAGGAGTCCGGCCTGGCGCTCGAGGAGCCACGAAGTGCCCTCGATTTGATAAGGGCGGAGGCGCGACTCGAGCGAACCGAGTTTTTTGGGGGAGGATTTGGCGGTGGTAGGCTGGCTGTGACTCCACTCGGCGATGCTGGCTTCGACATACCCGCGCTGGGCGGGAGAAATTCGGTAGCCGTCGCGTTCCTGCGAGGGATTGCAATCCCGCAAAACCTCCTCGAGGTCGGCCGCGAGAGCGGAGTCGGGAACGGCGATCCTGCCATTGGCGAGTCGGAGGCGCGGCGTGCCGCTCTGCAAAAGCCTCCGCACATCCTGATCGCTCAAAACAGCTTCTTTCCCAGCGCTGAAATGGACATGAAAATCCAACCATCCATCACCCCGCTCGCGGATGGCAAATTGAGGCTCGAGACGAACGATGTCTCGAGTGACATGCTGGAATCGTTCCCCCTCGCGGACAGTCCATTTTTGTTTCAGGCGCGGAAGCTCATTTGCGAAAAAGCCGACCACGGTATCCTCGCCACGCAGGACGGCCTTGCCTTTGTCGCTCTCAAAGCCGATCCGCATGAGTTCAGCCAAAACCTCGGCCTCGGCGGAGGGGTTGCTGATGCCGGTAGCGGAGTATTGGAAATTCACTGAGCCCTCGAGATGACGCAGTGAACCCTCGACCGATAGCTCGACACGCGGAATCTCGGCGGTTGACTTGCCAAGCACGGGAGCAGTCGAGGTTTTTGCTGGGGAGGTTTTGGTTGGCGCGAGGACTTCCAAGCCGATCGCCACGGAGTGGGCACAGATGAGCCCACGGCGGCGGGAGTCCGCGCAGGGGCAGAGGTTTTCGATATCCACCGGATTGATGAGCCGCAGCCCCGCCAAAAACTCGCGTCCGCCCTCGGCGATCCGGCCTTTGAGGAGAGGAGGTTCGTAGCAGGCCTCGCGCACAGCGCCGGAGGCTTTGATGGCGCGGGCGCGCTTCATCACATCCCAACCGCCGAGCGAGACGAGGAGTTTTTCGGTCATTTCCATCACAGAAGAAGCCGGTTTGTTATCCGCTTTGGCTGTGGCATGGAAACGCAAAACCCTCGGGCTTGACAGGCTCGGCGGCGTCGATGCTAGATGCGCGGCGTGAAACCCTTCCCGACTCTGGCGATTGCCGTCGCTCTGCTAACGACATCTTGCACGACCCTCGAAAACAGGCGGTATCTTTGGGAGCCCCAAAAAGTCGAAGGGCCCTACACAAGGATGCTTGCTGAGAAGGATTGGCCCTTGCCGCGCCAGAGCCAGCCGGTTGATACCCATCAGCCCGGGGCCGAAAAGCCTTGGGGAAAATAGTCGCGAAGCTCAAATCGGGTTGCCCCTCTGTGTGACGGGCAGCGTCACACGAAATGCCGCGCCCTTTCCGGGCATGCTTTCGAGAGAGACACTGCCGCCGTGGGCGAGGACGATGTTTTTGACGATCGAGAGGCCGAGTCCCGTGCCGCCGGCTTCGCGGGCGCGGTGTTTGTGGACGCGATAGAATCTCTCGAAAATATGGGGCTGATCCTCCAGTGGGATGCCCGGGCCGTTGTCGGCAAAAGTCACGCGGATGCCCTCGCCAAAGCGGGCCGCGCTGATTTGGATTTTCAAAGCGGGAACTTCGCCGTGCTGGAGGGTGTTCAGAAGGAGATTCGAGTAAACCTGCTCGATGCGGCCCGGATCGATCTCCGCAAACTGAGCGTCTTCCGCCCAATCGATCGCTATTCCCGCTTGCCGCTCCTCGATTTTCGGACCGAGGTTTTCGATAACACGCTCGAGAAGCGCTCGGATATCGGAATTCGAGAAATTCAAATGGCATGCCTTATTTTCCATGCTGGAAATCACGAGAAGATCCTCAAGTAGCAACGAGAGGCGCTGGACATTCCGGTGGATTGCCTTGAGCGATTTTTCAGTCATCTCGGGGTCATCAATCGCGCCCTCGCGGAGCGTTTCCACATAGCCGTTGATGATCGTCAGCGGCGTGCGGAACTCGTGGGAGACATTGGCGACGAATTCCCGCCGGACGGCCTCCAGCGAGCGGACGGCAGTGATGTCCTGAAACACAATCAACGCAGCACGAGGCTTGGTTTCGTTCTCCGCCGCAAGTGGGGCGACATGGACGATGAAGGTGCGAGAGTCGAATTGCAGCTCCAGTTCGCGTTCCCGGCCGCTGGTCATCGTGGATTCGACGGCTTGTTGGATTTCGTGGCGGCGCAGAACCTCAAGCACCGTGCGGTTCACCGGGTTTTTGATGTCCGGGAAAAACTCCAGAAGCGCCTTGTTGCAAAGGGTGACGCGCGAGGCGCGGTTCGCCACGAGGATTCCCTCGCGCATTGCCGAAAGGATGCCGCGGAGGCTCAGGCCCTCATTGGCGATCTGGCGGTCGAGCTGCTCAAGTTGGCGCGAGATTTTCCGGATCTGCGTCGCGGATTCGAGATAGGGTGCGTAGTCGGGCGAGAGGGGGGCAAGGTGGTAGTCACCGCCGGCAACGCGTTCCAAATCCCGACGCACGGCCCGCCAGGGTTTGACGATGCGCTTATACGCAAACGCAAGAATGGCGGCCAGCGCCAGCGGAAAAAGCCACTCGGCCGGGCTCAATTCGCAGGGGGCAGGTTGAGGCGGTAGCCCTCGCCGCGGACGGTTTCAAGTCGGTCGGCGTGTTCGCCGAGTTTCTCGCGGAGTCGCCGGATGTGGGTATCCACAGTCCGCGTGTCTGCTCCGGAGGCGTAGCCCCAGACATCTTTCAAAAGAAGGTCTCGGCTCAGTGTGCGGGCGGTATTGTTGAGAAAGGCGGTGAGCAATTTGAATTCGGTGGTTGTGAGGTCCAATCGCTTGCCATCGAGTTTCGCCGTGAGAGTGGTTTTGTCGAGTATGATGCTGCCGGATTCAAGGGTGGTGCCGACGGCCGATCCGCTGCGTAGGCGCTTAAGGAGAGCCTGAACGCGCAGCACGACTTCTTTCGGGCTGAATGGCTTCGTCACATAGTCCTCGGCACCGAGCTCTAGGCCCTTCACGCGGTCCTTCACATCGCTTTTGGCGGTGAGCATCAGCACGGGAACTCTCGCGAGGAGGGGATCGGACTTCATCGTCCGGCAGACCTCGAGGCCCGTCATCCCGGGAAGCATGATATCGAGAATGACAGCGTCTGGCATGTTTTGGCGAACAGCCTCCAGACCAGTGGAACCGGAATTCTCCACCAGCACTTTGAACCCCGCCTTGCGCAGGTGATATCGCAGCAAATCGACCACATCCGATTCATCCTCGACCAGCAAAACGGTGTCTTCCATTGATGCGCTGATTAGCCAACCTGCCCCGCGTGGACAAGAACCGGAATGTTACAAAACAATCAGGTCATCGCTTGTATGGTTCAGAAAAAAACAAGAAAACTGAACCGCGGTGACCTGAGTTGTTGTCT